>JADGAM010000179.1 GCA_015232015.1 Oligoflexia bacterium
GATATAACTGATCCAAGAAAATTTGCTGATAAAATTAATGAAAGCAAATGGACTCAACTTGCATTGGACTTAGATTTTGCATTGTAATTCTTAAAGTCAGAAGCCGAAGGCGATTCTTTTCTTGAAATTAATTTCGGAACTTAAACTTTATATGACTGGATGGAAGAATTACTTTCGAATTGCAGAAACCAAAGGCAAATTCAAAGATCTCGACGGTTGGGTTCGGCGAAGAATCAGATGCTATATCTGGCAACAGTGGACTGGATTCAAGGCCAGAAGAGATAAGCTAGTTAAATTTGGAGTGCCAATAGAAATGGCAGCGAAAGCTTCTGCAACGAGATTGGGTGCATGGAAAGTGAGTGCCACAAGAGTAATGACAATTGCGTTTCCAAATAAATACTTTGATAAATTTAAACTTCCAAGATTGTATGATGAACTTAAACTACATTGAACCGTCTTGGTACGAACCCGTATGCCAGGTGGTGTGGGAGGGAAAGCCCGTGAGGGCCTACCTATCCCGATAACTGCCAATATGTAATACCCGAATTCAAACGTTTATAAAAAAATTAACTTATTATTTTTACAATACACATCTATATCTATTATGTTACTTTCGCCTCTTTAATTTCTACCAAATATGTTATAGAATTTTGAATAGAAATATTTTAAAAAATAACAAAATAATTTTTTTCTAGATAAAGATGTCAAAATCAACATTAAAAAAGATTAGAATAATTGGTGGTTCAGGTAGTGGAAAATCATTCTTGGCCAAGAAGTTGTCAAAATTTTTAAACATAGAACATTGTGATTTAGATGATTTATTTTGGGATAGCAATGCCAATACATACGGAATAAAGGCCGTCACTGAAATTAGAAATAAAAAATTAAATCAAATACTAGAAAATAATTCATGGATCGTAGAAGGAGTTTATTATAGAGAATGGACTCATAAAAGTTTTATTGAAGCGGATAGGATTTTTCTTTTAACTCCAAATGTTTATTTGCAACATTGGAGAGTTACTTTTAGATTTGTAAAACGCAAGCTCGGATTAGAAAAAAACAATAAAAAAGACAATATTAAAAGTTTAATAGAGCTAATTAGATGGAATCATCAATACACAAAAAAAATACTATCCGAAATCAAAACTATTTCAGCTGATTTTGATAATAAGATTTACGCATGTAAAAATGTGAATAATTTAATTACTTCCTTGAATAAAGAGGTATATGAAAAAAGCTAAAAATGTAAAAGATACCATTTATCTTGAACAAATTCCCAATATAGGAAAAAGTATTGCTAATAATTTAAGATTAATTGCAATAAAAAGACCGAAAGATTTATATGGTAAAGATCCATATAAATTGTATTGCAAATTATGTAAGCGTACCCAAATTCGTCACGATCCTTGCCTGTTAGATGTTTTTATCTCCGCTGTTAATTTCATAGAAGGTCATGGTAAAAAACCATGGTGGTTTTTTACTAAGGAAAGGAAAAATAATTTTCATAAGATTGAAAATTTATTAAATAAATATGTAAGTAAAGCAAGGAGTAAAACATTTGGATGTAAATAAATATATTGAGCAATTTATAGCTATCAAGAATCCGATCTTACAGGCAATTTCCAGGGAAGAACAAACAAGAAATGACATTCAACCGGATGTAGGCATTCATGTTGGAACATTTCTGGCACTAATGATTAGAATTATGAATGCAAAAAAAGTTTTAGAAATTGGAACCTGTCTTGGATATTCGACCATATTTTTAGCAGAGGCACTTAAAGATACTAATGGAAAGTTAATTTCTATAGAGCTAAATCCAGATTTGGCAGATACCACTAGGAAAAATATACATGATGCAGGATTGAGTGATATCGCTCAAGTACAATGTGGTGATGCTTCTTTGTTAATCAATCAAATAGATGGAGAATTTGATTTGATTCTTCAGGATTCTGATAAAACCCTTTATCCAAAAATGTTAGATGCTTGTGTAGATAAATTAAGAATGCTTGGGATATTGGTCGCTGATGATACTCTTTTTTATCCCATGGGGATTGCAGAAAAATTTAGTAAACCAATGGATGAGTATAATAAAAAGGTTTTTGCTGATCCTAGATTGAAAAGTACAATATTACCGATTGGTGATGGAATTACTGTAAGTGTAAAAATTTCTTTTTAAAATAACATCAAATAATTGGATTACGGGTTAATATATTTTATCCACATAGTTTTGTTGCTAGACTTTTAGTCTGAGCTATTAAATCAGTTTTTGATTCAATATCACCAATATTACGAACCCCACAAGCACGAAGTTGGTGATTCTCAGAAAATCCATACCACTTGAAAAAATAGTCATACTTAGTATAAATATCAGCAAATATTTTTTCGTCTGGATGACCTTGGGTCAAGATTAAAACTAATTTTTTTCCGGCCGCAATACGATATGGAGTTGCATTGGTTGTATAATCTGGAACTAAAAATGAATATGTCCGATCAATAAATGCCTTCATTTGAGAAGTTACATCACCATAATATACTGGAGATGATAACAATAATACATCAGCAGAATAGACATTTTGAAGCACATTTTCTAATTCATCCTTCAAAACGCATTTATCCAATTTTGTTTTACAGGCCATACAACCTTGGCAACCGCGATATTTTAGTTCATTCAAAATAACGGTATTGATTTTGGCCCCTACACTTGCTGCACTTTCTAGAAAATATTTTGAAAGAGTAGCGCTATTACCATTTTTTCTTGGACTTCCTTGAATAGATAGAATTTTCATCTTTAACCCTCTCTTGAAAATATGAAACAAAATTAATCTAACTCATATCTTTAAAGATGTCATTATCACCTTTCTTTTCATCTTCTTGGCCTTTGATAGAACACGATCCGTAGAAGAAATTCCAACGAACTGCTTTATTTTTTGAGAGCGTAACCAGGATAAACCCTCATAGTACAAATTATTAGATAACCCCTTCCCTCTGTACTTAGGTAAAATACCAATATTGCCTACTAATCCCCAAAGCTTGGGGAATTTTTCAAGTGACATTGAAATATCACCAACAAGTTCATTTTTATAGTAAAGGCCGAGAGACATTTTAGTTTTTTTATCATCTTTTAAATATTTTTAAAAAATATTTTTTATTCTATTCTCAGGCATGTGGTACATATTAGATGAGCGATCGTTCTTTAAAGCTTTTATATCGATTGCAATCATTTTATTTAAGTCTTTCTTTAAATCAATTTCTTTAATCTCAAAACCACTTGGAAGTTCTTTTTTGGCCTTAGCTAAATATCGCAAAGAAGTATCTACATCACCCTTAAGAAAATTATAAGCAACTTTGAATCCTACTTTTTTGTAGAGATTGATCAGGTGAAATTCAGATGGAAGTACATTGATTTGTAATTTGAGATTTTTCTCTTTTGCTTTATGAAAATTCATTGCATTTGAAATAAGCTTAGATAGTATTTCTTTATTTGCAAATTTGGGATCGATCCAGAAAGGTTTTCCCGCAATTATTTTGCCTTCGAAATCATCTTTAACAACTTTTGTTGAAAGTAACCATAGTGCTTTATTGTTTTCTATTCCCCAGGAAATAAATTGATCTTTTTCAGTCTCATTGATCAATTTTACCATTGTTTCTTTGGTTTGCTTTAAAACTTTATTAGTCGGTTTTTTATTTTGAAATAATTTTGTGTATTCAATGGTTTTATTACTTCCAATTTCAACAAATGAACTTAGATAAGTAGAATCTTTTTTAGTTTTTTTCATTCTTGGCCCTCTAGTAATTTTTATATCTACATTTGTAATATCAATCTTATTTCATTTTCACCTATAGGTGCTTGAAAAAATCCATCACCACCCGCCTTCTTGGCAATATCTTCCATCTCGGTCTTATTATAGTTAGATGCCATATATATCTTAACTGGATAATTTCGCTCTCTTAGTTTTTTTATTAATTCAAGTCCATTCATATCACCCATATTTTGATCGGTGATAACGATGTCACATTTATTGTCGGCATCAATGTTCATAAGCAAATCTTCCGCTGAATTAAATGCTTTAACTATATGCTTTTCGCCAAATTTTTTATTAATATTGGAGATGCTTCTAGCAACAGATAATCGGATCAACTCTTCATCATCAGCAAAAAATATTATTTTATCAGGGGTCTTTGCAATAATGTTCTCAGGCAAAACAGAGGAGATATTTGTATTGGAGTTGTTTTCAAGAGCAGATTCAACTCTGTTATTATTCATGTCGTTTAATAAAAGGTTTAAAACATTATCCAACTCAAGTGGTTTCGGAATAATTTAAACTTTTGTCGCCAAAATACATAAGCATCTTATTGACAACCATTCCAGTAATCTCGTCTTTATTTGCCTTGGGAAATTCAGGGATGGTCCCACCAAAAGCTACCAACTTACCCAGCAAATTCATAACTCGGATAAGAGCAAGATTACCCTTCGACATTCCGCCTAGTGTTTGGTTAAGAACATATTCTTTCTCGGTAACTAATTCTTTGATGTGGCAAGAATCTTTTTTGTCCGCTAAAATTTCATACATTCCAAGACGCGAGCTGAGTGCCTCCTTAATAAATGGCACTAGTTCTGGTAATATCTTAGCTTCAGTTTTTAATAACTCGCTGGCAATGGGGTCTCCACCCTTACTAGAAGGAAAGTTGAAGATAACCCAATTCATAAGAGTAATGCCATCGTCAAACATCGAATCCTTTGTGAACTTCAACATAATATCATCGTGACAGCGACGTACTGAAGAAAACTTATTATCTTCAGTCATAAACAGAGCTATTGCTAGCATTTCGACTTTTGTATAACTTTGCATTCCATACTTAATTTCTTCCGGTCGATCTTCGTAGGAATCCATGGTAGATGCAATCAACTTTTCGAATTCTTGGAATTCTCTGAGGACGTTCAGTGGTAACTTACTAGGATCTCTCCCTTGATTTTTAAGATGTTCTATGATGCCTTTGCCTGGTTTCATTTATATACTCCAAATATTTATTTTAAAATTCTAACTTCAATTTTGTCATGTTCAATACCTTGTAAAAACTCTTCCACCGCCTCTACCATTTTTACGCTCTTAAAATCATACCACTGCTTTTCTATAACTGGATGCTCTTCTAAAACATCTTTAAATCCGCGAAATGGGCGTGACCTTGAAAGTACTCTTGTTAACTGAGTTATAGGAATATCGCTGGTCCCACTTTCTTCCAGAAATTCTACAAACTTTTCCATGTGACGGAAGCTTTCGCTTGAATCCATCCGCGGAATACTAACATAGCGGACAGAATCATCGGCCCAAATTTCCCGAACAGTCTTTACTTCATCTTGTTGCCATTCTGGTAAGGAATTAAGAGTTCCATCATCACTACTTTCGACTGCATAAGAGATGTCGTGAGTAAAATATTTAACTTCCCCTGTCTCAATATCAAGATGGTAAAAACTTTCTATCTCATTATTCTGGTCTTCCATAGCTCTGGCAATATCAAATGAATCGGCATAAATAACTATCTTTTGTTCTTCAGTTGCAAGATTAATATTTAAGTGAGCATTGATATATAAATTTTTATCTCCTGGATGCTCCGGACAGCTTCCATTTCTTTCACAAGCTTGACAAGGCATTGGTACATCATCCTCCCATGTAAATCCCAGTTCAGTAAAAATCTTATGTTGTTGTTCTGGGTCTCTAGAATATTCGTTGTACTTATATACTTATTAATCACTGTTTGATGGTCGTATGGTTTACGGTCTCTAACTGCTGATTGATCTTTGAAATATCCAATTGCTTTTTATTAAGGGGAATTATCTTTGATTGAAACATTATGTTTTCTCCAACAGTAGATAAGGAAGATAACTATTTTCAGTTAGTTTATATTATTGCATTCCAAATATGCTTTAATCCACAGGCGCTGTACTTTAGTTGGTTTTATCAACTCAATAGAATCCAAGCTAACCTTTATCTTGCTCTTATTTTTATTACAAATAGCAACTACGCTATTTTCATACAGATCAATCCCCTCTAGAGTAACCGGTTCATCCCACACCTTGACCTGCTCAACTGACTCAAGGATATCCCCTCCTAAACATGCGTGCCATCCGGCCGCCACTTCATCCTCATTATAAGCATCCACAGTTGCCATTTCTGCACATTGCTTGGTAGTCCTGGCCTTTTTCCATTCGTTATAAATTTCTTTAGGTGTCATTAAATACCCCTGTCCATTTCGGTGGAAGATTACCAATAAATAATTGTTATCAAATTTTCTCTGATATTTGTAGCAGTTTTTATCTCCCCCTCACGACTGCAATAAGCGCTGAAACCGGGGGGATTAAACTATCATGAATAGCCGTATACGGACCCGTTCGTACGGTTCTTTCTTTTTACTTTTTGTGTTAACAAATAATCGATCGAATGTGTTTCTCATTCGTTCATCTTTGGCAATCAACAGCCAAGATGCCTCTACTATAAGTGCTCTTAATACTTCGTTACCTTGTCCAGTAATTCTACCTTTATGGACATATTCACCGGAAGAATATTCAGATGGAGTTAAACCAAAAAAGGCGGCTATTTGTCTTTCATTCTTAAATCTCTGCCAATCACCAACTTCACCCACGACAAAAGATGCTGTTATATGTCCTACGCCTGGTATTGATTTAATAATCTCATATTCTTCCTTTTGATTACTTGAAGCTATTAATTCACTAGCATCCTCTTCTAATTGTTTTATTTTTTCTTTTAAAAATTTATATGTCTCTATATGATAATTTATCGATTTTTTAATATTAGCAGGTAACTTTAAATTAAGGATTTCATCTATTAATGTTTGAGGGAGACCCTTGGTATCAGTAGAAAATCCAAATCGTACAAGGAGTGCTTTTATGTGCTGGATTTTTGTTCTTGCTTGCCTGCAGAATTGGTATCTAGTTCGCATTATTTGTCTAAAATCTTCTACCATAATACTCATCTTTCGGAGTAGACTTTTTAAAACCATAAAAGATAATTCTGAATCAATATTTTTATACTAAAATTTCAACAAAAAAATATTCCAATTAATTTTCAAAACAGCTTTTTGAAACTTTTGTCATTGAAAAATGATTTTTTAAATTGTTGCTACTAACTCTAATTTGATTTTCTGTTGTAGTTTTAATATATCTGACACTGTAGATGATTGACATTCACCTCTCTTTCCACTTTGAGACACTAATTTACATTGAAGGCGAAGCTTTGAAGAAGAATCATAAATTTTAATATTTGATTCAATTAGATTTTTAGGATCTTCATTCAACACTAAAGTTGTAATATCAAGCTGGAAATTATCAAAATTGAATTTCGCTTTTCCAGGACTTGTTAATGTAGCATGTCCTGTGGATGCTTCGTTTGAATCAACTATAAATTTAATTCCTAAATCTATTCCATGTCTTTTTATTTCAATTGAGTGACTTGAATTTATAAAAAAAACAAATGAAAATAAAAAAAATAATGAAAAATTAATTTTATTCATTAACCACTCCTCTCTACTAAAAATTAGTATTCCAATTAATTGTAGCATAAAAATAAAAACTAAAAGCATTATTTAAATAGTTGATTATTTGTGTATTAGCAGTAAACTGGTAACTTTTGTGAATGATCTGTGATATTAATTGTCATTTTTCTCGTATATACAGTCGTAGTTAACAATAGTCAGAGCAGGATTTTTATCCCATACATGTTTCTGAAAAAAAAACAAGAGATTACTTTTGAGTATAATTTTTTTCACTCCAGTTCTCCAATCGTTATGGATGGTCACAAACTCACGGTAATTATTAGCTATGACTTTGCTATTATTTATGATTTCAGAAAGTGTAGATGTGGATTCATAGATAATTTTATTATCTATGAAAGTTTGAATTTTTCCCTTATCGATATTGTTGATTTCTACAAGTGAAAAATCAAAATTACTTGCATGTCGAAGAGAGACACCTTCAAGGCTACAATCTTTAAAAAGTGAAATTTCAGCAGGACAGCTTTTTGAATTATCCTTGTATAAAATATATTGTCCTAAGAAAGGATCTATTGTAGACATATCGCCACCGTAAGAGTTTACCACGACAAGAAATAATAAACTAAAAATTTTATTAAATTTCATACGTTCTCCTATTGTTAGTATTAATTTAATGCTAACATAGAGAAATGTTGCCGTAATATTTTTATAGTTTATTTTTTTTATCCTATGTAATAAATGGCAATACTGTAATCGACTCACTATAAACTAAATTATTAGCAGGCTTGCGATTGCAACAACCGACCTTATAATTTACCATTACCTTTATTTATATTTTTTTCTGCTACATTTTGGACCAATTCTCTTATTAGATTCTCTTCCATATTTTCACTAACATTTCAATATCCTGCATTCTGTCTTTTTTTAGCAATGAAAATGGATGTCAAGTATGTATCTTAATTTAATCACTAGTACCTATTTACATATATTTTCTTGATAAATGCATGTTGTATTTATCAAGAAATTAAGTATATAACATATTGATATGATGTGTTTATATATTTTTATCAAAAAATATTTGTAGATAAAGTACTTTTTGTGTTATCATAATAAGTATATGG
>JADGAM010000017.1 GCA_015232015.1 Oligoflexia bacterium
TGTTATAAATAATGCCAGATTGGAAATATCGGTAGGTGATAAAAAAATTGTCGTGGATAAGAATCAATTTATTTTTGAAATGAAAAAAGCTGGAAAGATTTTTTTTCAAAAGATGATAGAATTATCTTCAAAAGATAAAGACTTATATATAAAGAAAATTTTGATCCTCGATACTTTGTGAGTTTAGGACAAAAAAGCAATCCAATTACGTTCTTCATCACATCATTGGTTATGTCTATTTTGTTTATTTTTGCTTCTTGGAACATTTCCTTTTATAAAACATGTTTCTAGATTATTTTAACGGTGATTATATCTGGAATTACTGTTCTTAGATTATTATCAATAACAGTAGTATTACTGTCAACTTTAAGATGTAAAACATAAAAAGTTGTACAGAGAAATAGTTTAAAATAATTATACGAAACATGTTTTTGTGTAATTTGCCAGATTGCTTTTTGTAATGCATACACGTTATTAGAGAGAAAAGCTGACAGCCAAATTGACAGCCAAACTCACTCTTTTGAAAATATTTTGAGAGGGGCCTGAAGTTGCTTTGAAAAATAAAAAGATGAGAAAAAGAAGATAGAGTAGGGAGCGATTAAATCTAAATTTTGTTAATAAAATTAAACTGTTAAACTAAAAAACTTATTAGAAAAAATCTGATTTTCAGAGTGAAACTTGCTTGCTTCCCAGGCAGGAAGTTGCAAGTTCGAGTCTTGTAACCCGCTCCAATTCAAATCTAAATTTTCCATCGTATTTTAAATTTAAATGTTTAATTTTATTATTAATTTCAAGGTCAGTCCAATCTCTAACCTATCTTCTTTCTCATCGATTGATTTTCATTTTGGAGTTCAAAATCAGTTCAAAATACCTTCAAAAGAGTAAGTCCAACTGTCTTTTTTACTGTCTTTTTTACCGTCTTTTTTCTTAACTAGAAAACGTAACAGATAGAGCTGTTGTGAAGGAGAGTGGGATAAATACTTAGATCATAGCTTCGATTACGGTTCAACTATTTTAATTGCCAATATTGTACGCGTTAGCATCTGTCGCTTAATCATTTAGAATTGAAGTCAAGTAGTTCTGTTAATGTCATTTCTAAGGCCTCTGCCAATCTTATGGCCGTTGTTATCTTCATATCTCGTTTTCCATCACATATTTCATATAGAGTAGGTTTCGCAATCAGATCATGAAATTCTAAACTAAAAGAATCAAGAGATTTGTAACCTCTTTCCTCAATGATTAGACATGGTCATACACATGATTCAATCGTTCTAAAGACTCTTTTACAAAGAAATGATCAACCTAAATATATTGGTATGATTGGAAGTAAGATCAAGGTTCGTCAAACTCTTGGTAAAATGATGGAGAGTCAAATACCAGAGGAAAGAATAGCACGAGTTTTCACCCCAGTAGGTCTAAACATCGGAGGAGAAAGTCCTGCTGAAATTGCACTTTCGATACTTGCTGAAATTCAAGCTCTTCGATATGATAAAAAGGCAATTCATATGAAGGATTTAGAATAAATTTTATTGTTAAAATTTATATTAACATTCAAAATGCAAAGGGAGTAATAAAATGATTTTTAATAATATTTCTGAACTCATAGGTAAAACACCTCTAGTAAAAATTAACAAAACTGCTGAAAAAGTCGGCGCAAATATTTTGGCCAAATTAGAATATTTCAATCCTGCCTCAAGCGTAAAGGATAGAATCGCACAGGCCATGATTGAATCAGCAGAAAGAAATGGATTAATAAAAAGCGATACGATTATAATTGAACCTACTAGCGGTAATACAGGAATCGGCCTTGCCTTTATTGCTGCAACCAAAGGTCTTAAACTAGTGTTAGTCATGCCAGAAACTATGAGTATTGAACGAAGAAAATTGATGGCCGCTTTTGGTGCAGAACTTATTATAACTCCAGGACCTGAAGGTATGCCTGGAGCTATAAAAAAAGCAACTGAGATTACTGAGAGTGATTCTAAATATCTTATGCTTCAACAATTTAAAAATCCGGCCAATACAGAAATTCATCGTAAAACAACTGCACTTGAAATTCTCAAAGACACTGACGGAAAGGTTGATATTTTTATCGCAGGAGTTGGCACAGGAGGAACAATTACAGGCGTAGGTGAAGTCTTAAAACAAAATAATCCAAGTATAAAAATAATTGCGGTAGAACCTGCTGATTCGCCAGTGCTATCAGGAGGCAAAGCTGGCTCTCATAAGATCCAAGGTATCGGAGCTGGAATTATTCCAGATATTCTCAATATAAAAATCATTGATGAAATTATACAAGTAAAAAACGATGTCGCTGGAAAAACAGCAAGAGAACTTGCTTTAAAAGATGGAATTCTTGTTGGTATTTCGAGTGGTGCAGCTCTTTGGGCCGCTCTTGAAGTTGCCAACAGATCAGAAAATGTTGGTAAAAATATTGTTGTTGTTCTCCCTGATTCTGGGGAAAGGTATTTAAGCACTTGGCTTTATGAAGATTTGAAAGTTTAAATAAATTTTCAGATGGGTGAAATCCAACATCGGCAGTAATTGGATAATTGATATATCTTTGATCTTTGCCTAAGATTAATCAAAACGCAAATTGCTAATGCATTAGATAGTATTTTTTCAATTTGCTTATATTATCCATCTTAATGTCTAGTATTTTAGTAGACAAATAAATTACACCTATCCACTAAATATGATCTGCCAATAGTGCACACCTAGAAAGCATTAACTTTAATTTCAATTACAAGTGGTCAAATTCTAACATTTTTGTAAAACTCTTACTAAAAGAAAAAAAATGCAAGAATATTAACTATAAAATATTTAATTTAATTATCTTAATTTGATTTTTAAAATACCTCAACCCAGGAGATTTTATGAAAGGTTTATTGGTTTTTTTTCTCACAGTTTTTTTAAGTATGGCCTTTGCCCAACAGCCAGGACATAACGGCCATAGTATAAAAGCCGCTTCATCCACTTCCACTACAAAGACACAAACGACTTGCCCAGTTTTAGCAGGAGAAATTAACAAGAGTGTCTTTACCGATTATAAAGGAAAAAGAATTTATTTTTGTTGTCCAGGTTGTATTGATGAATTTAAAAAAGATCCTGAGAAGTATATAAAAAAGATGGAGGCAGAAGGTGTAGTTCTTGAGGAAACTTCTACAGCTAAAATAGTTACAAATTCTGTTACTAGTGAAGGTAATAAACCAGGAGAAACTCAAACTCAGTGTCCAATGATGGGAGGAAAAATAAATAAAACTATTTTTAGTGATTATAAAGGAAAACGCATTTATTTTGCCGGCCCTATGTGTAAGTCAACGTTTGAAAAAGATCCTGAACAATACTTCAAAAAATTAAATGAGCAAAAAGTTATTTTAGAGGATTCTCCTAGGTCAAAGTAGAGTGTCTCTCTCGCACAAAAACAACAACTATCCCTTCACATTTACAGTACCATTCATTGTTTAATTTGACATTCTTCTCCTCAAATGTGATTATTTAAGTATAGTAAACTAATAGAGATGAGGTAATATGAAAATTTCAACAAAGGCCAGATATGGACTACGGGCCATGATTGAACTTGCTCTTCACTACGAGAAAAAAACTCCAGTATTAATGTCTTTAGTATCTAAAAATCAGAATCTTTCTGAAAAATATCTTCACATTTTATTTACAAGTTTAAAAAATGCAAAATTAATAAAATCAGTCAGAGGAAAAACAGGTGGATTTATGCTTTCAAAACATCCATCAAAAATAAATATATTGTGGATAATAGAGGCCCTTGAAGGACCAATTGTTTTAGTCAATTGTGTGGATAACAAGGGAATATGCAAAAAATCACCGAAATGCTCTACTATTAATTTTTGGAAAGACACAGGAAATCTTTTAAAAAAATATTTTGCATCTATGACTCTTGAAAATTTTATAAAAAAATATAATGGCCGACATTAAAATATTTCAAAATGGGTATTAAACAACTTTGAGAAAGGAAGAAATTATGAGAGGCAAATTTAATTTTTTATTTATTCTTACTATCACTTTATTATTATCGGGAAATATATTAGCGCAAACTTCAGAAACGGCTAAAACAAAAAAAACGGCCTCTAATTCTGCTACCTCCGTCGGTTTAAAGGCACAAACAAAGTGTCCAGTACTTGATGGTCCAATAGATAAAAAAGTTTTTGTAGATTACAAAGGTAAACGTATTTACTTTTGCTGTGCTGGTTGTGAGCAAGATTTCAATAAAGATCCCGATAAGTATTTAAAGAAAATGGAGACGGATGGAATAAAATTAGAAGATACTCCACCAGTAAAAAAGTAATTTAATTTTAATAATAAAGAGGATTGCTTATCTTTATTGTTAAAATTATAAATAATCAGGATGAACTATGAGATTACTACTTCAATTGGTATGTCTATTCTTTATTATTGTTTTGTCTACAGAATATATTCTAGCAAAACCGCTAGAATTATCGGAAGCAATAAAAATGGCACTAACATCTCACCCATCGATTAATGCCGCTGATGCCGTTTATAAAGCTGAAAATTTAAGTATTACTCCTCTATATTTTCCGGAAAATCCCAAAATTGGTATCATGTCAGAAAATAACTTAAAATCATGGACAGTATCTCAAGAATTATCATTCCCTAGCAAGTATTACTACCGAGGTTTAATTCAAAAACAACGTTCATTGTTTTTCAAGGAAGATGTCATAATAAAAAAACTCAAACTAAGAGCAAGCGTTGTTTCTACTTATTATGAATTTTTTCAGAGAGAAAAAACTTTAGAACTCTTGAAAATGCAAAAAGAACTATTAACTGAAATTGCTCGGATAGCAGAATCACTGCGAACTGTTGGTAGAACTACCATTCAAGATGAGATGAGAGCACATCTCGAACAGGCCAAAATCGAAAACGAGATAGTGATGGCGGAACAAGATGTAATTCAGTCGAAAGCAAAAATAAGAGAACTTTTGGAAAGTGTTGAGGGAGATACAGAAAAAATCCAAATACAACCCTTAGAAAAACCTAAATTAACTGTAACTATAAAACAATTGAGAGCATTGTTTGAGTCCTTACCAACATCGGAAGGTTTAGCACCTTCGCTCAAACTTATTTCACAGCAACTGGCAGAAGCAGACGCTCAAAAAAGCTTAGCTAATTCAAATTACTTTCCAGATATAGAGTTCTCATATCAAAAATCATTAGAGAAAGAAAATGATGATAAAAAAATATTTGTAGGATTCACAATCCCACTGTGGTTTTTGGGAAAAGAAAATAATGATTCAAATGCAGCAGCAGCAAAAGTAATAGCTGCTCAAAAGAATTATGAAACTTCTAAACGGGAATTGCAATCCACCTTAAGAGCGTTGTCTGCCAAGATCGAGGCCAAGGAAAATATTTTAAATTTATATTCATCAACTTTAATTCCGCAAGGGGTATCAATAATAAATTCATCGCGGTCAGCATATAAGGCCGGACGTATTGGTTTTTTAGAACTTCTAGATAGTGAACGAACAGTGTATCAACTAAAAATAACCTACTACCAAGAATTAAAAGAGTACGCTGAAACTATTGCAGAAATTGAAAGTAATTTAGGACAATCCATCAGTTCTATTTCATTCGAGGGTGTTTTATGAAAAAGATATGTATTTTTACCTTATCTTATATTTTGTTAATATCATCTTCTCTTTATTTAGGAACGCTTACCTCCTGTAGTAAACACAATTCTACGAGTGATTCATCTAAGAAAGAGATCACAAGTTATTGGACCTGTTCCATGCACCCACAAATTAAACAAGACGCTCAGGGAAAATGCCCAATTTGTGGAATGGATTTAATAAAGGTAGGTAGTGGCACTGCCACTGATGAAAAAGAACAAAAAGATAAAAGTGATGAGGGAGAGTCTCCTCGTGGACATGGAACAATTACTTTATCAAAGTCCCAGCAGGAGATGATTGGAGTTAAGTATTCAGAGGTCGTAAAGAAGCAGGCCTTTAAACACATCGATACTGCTGGTAGAGTGGCATTTGATCCTGAACTTTTTACCGCCCAAAACGAATATCTTGAGGCATTAAGACAAGCACAATCCTTAAGCAGTTCTCCCTTAGCAGAAATTAAAAGATCATCGAGAGAGATGGTGGAATCAGCAAAGATGCGGTTAAAGATTTTAGGACTTTCTAATCAACAAATTAGCGCGATTAATGATAGTTCCTCTATCAGCACAGGAATATTAATTCCTAAAAAGGGTGAACGTATATGGGTTTACGCCGAAGTTTATGAAATGGATTTATCATTTGTTAAACCTAAAATGAAAGCAAACATTAGTGGGCATTCTCTCGAAGATAAAACATTGATTGGCGAAGTTGCTTCTGTTGACAGAGTAATAAATCCTGTTACTAGGACTGCAAAAGTGCGAATAGCTTTACCACAAACCTCTTTAGAAATAAGACCAGAGTCTTATGTGGAAGTTAGCATTATCTCTCCTTTAGGAGAACAATTAATTGTTCCATTTGATGCTGTCTTAGATTCAGGAAAAGAATCATGGGTTTTTGTAGTTAAAAATGACAATAAAACAATCGTCCCTCGAAAAGTAATAGTTAAAAGTTATTTAGGAGATGAAGTAACTATAGCTAAAGGTTTATCGGTTGGTGAAAAAATAGTAAGTAGTGCCAACTTCTTGGTTGATTCAGAATCAAGATTAGTAGGAGTAAGAGAAGATTTTACTACAAGCAATGAAGGAATTACTACTAAAGATGATAGTGATAGCGGTGACAAGAAAAATACCCACAAAAAAAGCAATAATAAAATTACGTGTCCGGAAGGTAAAACTTGGCACGAACAAATGAATCATTGCATGTGACAATTTTAATTAATTACAGTTAGGATTTTATAATGATTGAAAAAATAATTGATTTTTCTGTTCATAATCGCTTTATCATATTCATTTCAACTTTACTCTTGGCCGTTGGTGGTTGGGTGTCCATGAATAAGATTCCCATCGATGCTATACCTGATCTTTCAGACACGCAGGTAATTATTTATACTAAGTGGGATCGTTCGCCTGATATCATAGAAGATCAAGTAACTTTTCCCATCATCAGCTCCTTATTAGGTGCTCCCAAAATAAAAGACATTCGTGGATTTTCTGATTTTGGATACTCATATGTTTATGTGATCTTTGAAGATGGAACTGATCCTTATTGGGCCCGTTCTAGAGTAATAGAATATCTCTCCAAAATTAATTCGCAGTTACCAACAGGAGCACAAACGCAACTGGGTCCTGATGCTACTGGAGTAGGTTGGGTCTTTCAATATGCTTTAGTTGATAGTAGCGGTAAGCACTCGCTTGCAGAACTACGAAGTATGCAAGATTGGTTTTTAAAATACGTATTGTCAGCAACTCCAGGAGTCGCGGAAGTGGCGACAATAGGAGGAATGCAAAAACAATATCAAGTGAAGATTAATCCCAATGCTCTTTTGGCCTATAAAATTCCTATTCAAAAAATTGCCGCCGCCATCAAGTCCAGCAACAATGAGGTAGGAGCGCGAGTTCTAGAAATTTCTGGTGCTGAGTATATGATTAGAGGAAAGGGGTATATAAAAAATATCAAAGATATTGAAAATATTGTTTTGGACTATGATAACGGTACTCCTATTTATGTGAGAAATGTAGCAAAAGTTAGCATAGGACCTGAGATGCGTAGAGGAGTCAGTGACTTGGATGGAAGGGGAAATACCGTTGGAGGTATAGTTGTTATTCGCTATGGAGAAAATGCTAGCAATGTAATCGATGCAGTTAAAGAGAAATTAAAACAAGTAAAATTATCACTCCCGCCAGAGATTGAAATAGTTACTACTTATGATCGCTCAGATCTTATTAAAAAGGCAGTTAATACTTTAAAGCATGAATTAATCTTGGAGATGATTATAGTCTCTATAATTGTTTTAATTTTTCTCATGCACATACCAAGTGCAATGATTCCAATTGTAACTCTACCTCTGGCGGTATTAATTAGTTTTATACCTATGCATTTTTTAGAAATCACTTCCAATATTATGAGTCTAGGAGGTATTGCCATTGCCATAGGAGCAATGGTGGATGCTGCAATTGTGGTCGTGGAAAATACTCACAAACATGTGGAAGAGTGGGAGAAAAAAGGAAAAATCGGAGATTTAAAAGAGGTGATTATTGCCTCTATAAAAGAGGTTGCTCCTGCAAGCTTCTATTCACTATTAGTTATCGCCGTTTCCTTCATTCCCATCTTTGTATTAGAAGCACAAGAAGGAAAATTATTTAAACCGCTTGCTTACACAAAAAATCTTTCGATGATCGTGGCCGCCATATTAAGTATCACTCTCGATCCAGCACTTAGAATTGCTATTACTTCTTTTCAACATAAAGATCTAAAACCCAAGTGGTGGTCAAAAATTCGAAATGGCATTTTAGTTGGTAAAATGTCTCCAGAAGAAGAGCACCCTATAAGCAAATTCTTTTTTAAAGTTTATGGGCCAATGGTTGATTGGGTAGTGGAAAAAAGATATTGGGTGGTAGGGATGTCAATTGTGGCATTAATTGCAACTATTCCAATTTTTTTGCGTCTTGGATCTGAATTCATGCCTCCTTTAAATGAAGGAAGTATCTTATACATGCCAACTACCATGCCTGGCATTTCCGTTAGAGAAGCTCAAGATTTACTGATTCGTCAAGACCGTATTTTAAAATCATTTCCCGAAGTAGAAAGAGTATTTGGTAAGGCCGGTCGTGCTGAAACCGCAACGGATCCTGCTCCATTTTCTATGATGGAGACTACCGTAATTTTAAAAGACCAAAGAGAGTGGCGGAAAAAAGAAAGATGGTATTCCGGCCTTCCAAATTTCCTGCAGTGGCCGTTCACAAAAATCTGGGTGCCATTTATGAGCTATGAAGAATTGATAGCGGAAATGGATAGTAAAATGAAATTTCCAGGGACTACAAATGCTTGGACTATGCCTATCAGGAATCGTATCGACATGCTGACAACTGGAATTAGAACCCCTGTGGGAATCAAAGTGATGGGTAATAATTTAGAGCAAATCGAAAAAATTGGTGTGGAACTGGAAAAACTTTTAACTAATGTCAGTGGAACTCGCAGTATATTTGCAGAAAGGGTTACTGGTGGATACTTTTTAGATTTTATTTTTAATAGAGAAAAATTAGCACGTTATGGAATAACAGTTGGTGAGGCCCAAGATGTATTAATGACTGCGGTAGGAGGAGAACCAGTCACTACTACTATTGAGGGACGAGAGCGCTATACTGTTAACATCCGTTATTCCTACGATTATCGAAGTAACATTGATACGCTTAAGAGAGTACTGCTTTCTACTCCCAAAGGAGTTCTTATTCCTATTGGAGAAGTGGCACAAATTGAGATGATCCAAGGACCAGCAATGATAAGAAATGAAAATGGATTACTTACTAGTTACGTTTACATCGACATTGCTAATATTGATATTGGAACATTCGTTAATAACGCCAAGAAAGTTGTTAATGAAAAATTGTCTCTTCCTACTGGAGTAACGCTTACGTGGAGTGGACAATATGAAAACATGCAAAGAGTAGCGGAGAAATTAAAAGTAATTATTCCAATTACTTTGTTTATTATAATTTTTCTTCTCTATGCAAATACCAGAAATTGGATCAAGACTTTTATTATTTTAACTGCAGTTCCTTTCTCAGCGATTGGTGCAATTATTTTTCTCTATCTTCTTGGTTACAACATGAGTATTGCAGTTTGGGTGGGACTGATTGCTCTTCTAGGAGTTGATGCTGAAACAGGTATTTTTATGCTTTTATATCTTGATCTTGCTTACGATAAAGCAAAAAAAGCAAACGCTATGAACACATTTAGTGATTTAAAAAATGCTATTCATTATGGATCTGTAAAAAGAATAAGACCAAAAGTAATGACCGTAGGAACACTAGTACCTCAACCAGCAAGTTTTTTCACCTAAACAGCTTGCTCATACCTGGGTAAAAACGTTAACCTTAGATGAAAAAACTTACTGGTTGAGGTACTAGTCATTGCACTATTGCCCATTATGTGGGCCTCTACTGCTGATGCCGGTGCAGATGTAATGAAACGAATTGCGGCGCCTATGCTTGGTGGTCTTATAACTTCTTTTGCGATGGAGCTTTTAGTTTATCCGGCCATCTTTGCTATTTGGAAGTGGAATTTTGAGATGAAACAATCTAAACAATCTAAAATAATTTAAAACAATTTAAAACAATTTAAAACAATTTAAAACAATTTAAAATTTAAAAACAATCATATTCTTTTCGATACTAACATTCAATAACACCAAAGGAGTAATAAATGATTTTTAATAATATTTCTGAGCTTATAGGTAAAACACCACTTGTAAAGATCAACAAAAGCGCTGAAAATATAAAAGCAAATATTTGGGCCAAATTAGAATATTTTAATCCTGCCTCAAGTGTAAAAGATAGAATTGCTTTGGCCATGATTGAAGCAGCAGAAAAAAGTGGATTAATAAAAAACAATACGATTTTAATTGAACCTACTAGTGGTAACACAGGAATTGGACTTGCCTTTATTGCCGCAACAAAAGGCCTTAAATTATTGTTAGTCATGCCAGACACTATGAGTATTGAACGAAGAAAATTGATGGCGGCCTTTGGCGCAGAATTTATTTTAACTCCTGGATCTGAAGGAATGCCAGGAGCTATAAAAAAAGCCATAGAGATTGTTGAGAGTGATTCAAGATATCTTATGCTTCAGCAATTTAAAAATCCCGCCAATGTCGAAATTCATCGCAATACAACGGCCAGTGAAATTATCAAAGATACCGAGGGGAAGATTGATATTTTTGTTGCAGGGGTTGGAACAGGCGGAACTATTACAGGCGTAGGTGAAATTTTAAAACAACATAATCCCAGTATAAAAGTGATTGCGGTAGAACCTGCTGATTCAGCTGTTATCTCTGGAGGTAAAGCTGGTGCACATAAGATCCAAGGTATTGGCGCCGGATTTATTCCCGAAATTCTCAATACGAAAATCATCGATGAGATTATCCAAGTAAAAAATGATATGGCCGGAAAAAGCGCAAGAGAACTTGCTTTGAAAGATGGAATTCTCGTTGGTATTTCGAGTGGTGCTGCTCTGTGGGCCGCGCTGGAAGTTGCTAAACGAGCAGAAAATATAGGTAAAAACATAGTTGTCATTCTACCTGATTCTGGAGAGAGATATTTGAGCACTTGGCTTTATGAAGATTTGAAGTAAATCCTTTAGGAACGGAACTTAATAATCTGTGTCGGTATGAACCTGTATCGGTATGAACCTGATCCTTACATTTACATCTTTACATTGAAAAAAAGTTCTTTTTATCTTCGTTAGTAATTCCACTAATTATACTACTAACACTTTTGTCATCCAATTTATCTTTTTTTATATAAATAGATAGATCATCGACTTCTTTGCTTTTAAACAAGATAGAGAAAGTGGAGTTTTTGTAGGAACTCTTTAGCTTTTCATAATCGGTCGGTCCAACAACTATTACATCCACAGAATCGAACACTAGCAGTGGAATGAGATCGTCTGATTTGTTAACAAACTTAAACTTGCTGACTTTTACATCTAATAAATTGTTGATATATCTTTTTTGCCAATCCATATCTCCAAATAATACTACTCCAATTCTGGCCGTTGATAATTTATCTTTCTTCCAATCTTTGGAACCTAAAACAAGGTAGTGTGATTTATTTCCATTAAGGATTTGAACTGGTTTATAACTACTATTGGTTGAACTAAATGCGGAGTTTGCAATAATAAAATCGGGATTAACTCTTGTGAGTTCTTGTTCAAAATCTCGATATTTTGCAAACACTGATACTGCAACATCTTTTGATTTTAACCCTTTTTTTAAAGTTTGTTCTAGGATTTTAGGCGACTCAGTAGAGGGAAAATAAACCATCAAATTAGCTTCTGCAAAGATATTACCTACAAACAAAAAAAGTGTCACATAGAGAAGATAGCAAAAAACTTTATTTATATAAATAAACCTATTCATTTTTTATTCCTATTATAATTTATTAACATCTTCTAATTTATCTTGATTAAATTTCAAGCTTAATGTTTCGGCCTTTTTGCTATTTAAGATTTTATTTCCTCCAAGAGGCTCCTCTACGCTAATATCTTCTGCTTTTTCTCCATTAATAACTGCTGTAATCATCTGCACTGCTTGCAATCCCAAATCAGCGATGTTGGGAGTGATTCCAAATACTGCAAAATTTAATTGAGGGGAGACTAAAGATTCTACTCCTGCAATCAGAGGTACTTGTGCCTCATTAGATAATGGAATCCAGAAATCTTTAAAAAAGTCAGGAGATAGAAATGCAGAATCTAAAAGTATAGTAATGACATCGAACTCATTTTTAATTGTATTAAACTTCTTCTTTTCTTCTTGTAAAAATTTTTCTACATCTGTTTTGTTCTTCCCATACTTTTCCACATTCTTAGTAATAAGAGTTACTCCCGATGTCTTTAATCTAGACTCATTTATGGCGGTAACTGGAGAAAAAATGCTATCTCGAGAATATACCAATACCTTTTTAATATTCTTCTCCATCAACATAGCAAATTGGGTTACCAATGTATAAATGGGAATGTCAAAAGAGATGCCACAAATATTTTTCTGCCCTTTTAGCAAACCACGAAGATTTAATCCCATGAGAGCAACTCCATTAATTGCAGGATTCTTCTCGTTGTATTTAAGGGCCAAATTTACCGCCGGATTATTTATCAATATTAAAACCGCTGGTTTGCTTTCTTTTACTTTTTCTTCAAAACTTTTGTATTCGGCATTTTCATCCAGAAAATATTTTTCGACATTGTATTTGGATTTAAGCTCATTCTCAATTATGCTGGCGATCTCGTTAAATTGCTTATTATGTTCTGTTACCATCAAAGTGTTCATCTTGGCCGCAGCTGCCGCATCTACAATTAGGCCAAGATTACCAATGCAAAAATGACTACAAATATAAAAAAATAAAACAAAGAGTTGATACTTTTTGAAAGGATGTCTCTGGAAATTGTTCATTGTAATTATTCCGTTTTAACTATTAAAATACTTAAAATACTTAAAATACTTAAAATACTTAAATTAGAATACTGTCGAGATAGTTGCATAAACAGAACGTCCACCATTCATGAGAGGTATAGAGTTAATGTTTTGAGAGATTCTACTTGGTATATAAGGATCTTCATTAAGTAAATTGTAGAAATAGAGTGAAAGCTTGCTTTCTTTTTTGTAACCAATTAACTTTGAAAAATCGTAGCTTGCTTGAAGACTAAGCAAATTATATGCTTTGACCTCTTTATTAATCTCGGCAGCATTGGGGATTTTTTTAGTACCATTAAAGTAACTATTAAATAGGCCAACTTCAAAGGGTTTATTACTATAAAGGACTCCACCTTTTAGAATATTAGTAGGTCCATAAAAGGTATCTTTCTGATTATCAATATCTTTACTATGAACGAGAGTATAAGATCCATCTAAAAGCCAATAGTCTGCTACAGTCCATTTCCCTTCAAGTTCCGTTCCCCAATAATCGTATTTTCCATGATTTCGTTCAGTCGCTGTTTGGCCACCAACATAAATTTCAATTATATCTTTCATTCTACTGTTAAAATAAGTGGCCGATAGATCAAGAGTTTTCAAATTGTAAGCAACTTGTAAATCAAGAGTGTTGATAGTCTCTGGTTTCAAAGTCGGATTTCCGATAAATTGCCCGGGCATATTAGTCTTTGCTTCAACTAAAGATGAAGACCTAAAGGCACTACTATAAAGGGCCTTCAGTGTCCATTCTTCTTGTGGATGAAAGACGATCCCTGCTCGCGGAGACCAATTTCCATTTATTGATTCCGGTTTATTCCACTGAGCACCGACTATTAATTTTAGCTGTTCAATTGGGTTATGATCTAGCTGAATATATGTGCCATAAGTATTCATGGTAATATCATCACCAAAAGCTGCCCCAGTTACACGAGAATTTTCCGCCAAACCTCCGATTACATAATTAATTCCACTAATTTTACCGAGGAGATTTAACTCATAAAGATAGTTATTGTTACTCACAAAATTAGCGCTTTGGCGTAAAAGACGGTTATAAGTTATGTTGGGGGCGATTTCTAATTTATCACTAACATGATATTTGTATCCAATGTCTGCAAAATAGTACTCAACCTCTGTATTTTTATCTCTTAGTGAGAACAGATCGCCTGACCCTAACTCCCCTTCACCTGGATTTAACTTACTTGCGAAAGTATTAATATGGATGTCTTTGAAATTGATGTTGCCAAAAAAATCGAGGTTGTTATTGTGTAGTTTAATGGTATTTTTGCTAGGAGGTAGGAATGGGGGCATTCCTGGATCATAGAATGAAAACTCTTGCCCGTTGCTTTCGGTGAAATTTTTTACAGCTAAATGTCCGTTTAAACCACCTTGATTAAACCAAATTGAACCATTCTCTTCTAGGGCCCCATATGATCCTGCTGTGCCTTTTACTTTGCCTCCAATATTATCTTTTTTATCTTCTGTGATAATGTTTATCACCCCTGAAAAAGCATTGGATCCATAAAGTACTGAACCTGGACCACGAATAATTTCTATTTGTTTAATAGCATCCAGAGGGAATCCTTCAACTATATTTTGGGCGTGCCCACCAAAGCCCCTCTCCCTAACTGGTCTTCCATTTATTAATATCAAAGTATGAAAAGACTCAAGATTTAACTCTTGTTGTCTGGGGTTAGGAAGATTCCAGAGAGAACCGCCAGCACCTGAGCTCATTCGCATGCCGATCACTCTATCAAATACGTCTCCTACGTGGCGGGCGCCAAAACCTTCGATCTGCTTTTTGGAGATGACGGTGATGATCCCAGGAGCATCGATAACTTTTTCTTCGCGCTTAGAGGCCACCGAAACTTTAATGTCTAGAATGTCTTTTAAGTTTAAAGAGGAGAAACTAGCATCTTCGTTGGCAGAAAGTGCAACTGTAATTGTCGTAACCAGCGTGATGCTGGATAAGAGTGAGCTTAAAAGAATCCAATTAAAAATTTTTTTCATACACTTTAATCCTAAAATTTGATTTTTTGTAAAGGTTAATTATCTATCAAATATTTTTTTGGTGATTTGGTACTGCTACTCTAATTCTAATAAAAATTTTACTATAATTTTTTCTTTATCGACTAGGAGAAAGTGGAAAAAAAGAGTTTTATTTTAACTCTATAATATTTGATTTTATAAATAACAGTGAGGGTGGTCGCTAAAAAATAAGTTGATCGATGCGATCAAGCAATGTTTGAGCAGAAAAAACAGCAAAAAAAACCTATGTTTGTAAAAGATATTTCACAATTAATAAAACTTTATTAGGATCGCAAGGTTTTACTATCCACGCTTTAATTTTTGAACGCTTTCCTCTCACCTTGGCATCAGCTGATGATTCGCTAGTTATCAAGATGATCGGTAGATTACTAAATTTAGGGATCTTCCGTATCTCTTCGCACATGGTGAGTCCATCCATCACAGGCATATGGAGATCGGAGATTACTAACTTCATATCAGGATTATTTTCTAAGATTTTAATTCCCTCTAATCCGTTGCGGGCCTCAAAAACTTCCATCCCTTCGCTATTTAATAATTCTGATAAATTTTCAATTGATGTTTTAGAGTCATCAACTAACAAAATTTTGTCTTTCACATGTTCCTCGCTTTAAAAATATTCAAATTTATAATAATTATAAAATCCTTTTATTATTTATGCAGATTTTTTTATTAAATTTTTAGTTAATTGATCTAGAGTTGGAAGACAAATGGCATATTTTATAGGAATGGTTATTAAGAAATAAAATGGCATCATCTCTTTTTCATTTAGAGGTTGTTTCAAAAGGCCGCTTACATTTTCATAAACGTCCTTGTGAAACTTAATTTGAATTGTCGATTCAATAGATGATAATATTTTTTTTACTGCATCCATTCCCACACCGCGACCGGAGGTCAAGGTGGTCGATTTCTTGGTGGTAAACTCTGGTTCAAAGATAAAGTTGGCGGCCTCCTCAATAGAAGGAGTGGAGTCCTCGCTTATCAGATGCTGTTCTTTTGCTATCTTTATTATTTTATTCAGATCCAAACCTGACCCATCATCAGAATAATAAATATTAAGGTGATTGCTATCGCTTTCGAGAGTAATTTTTATAATGCCAATAATATCCTTGTTATTTTTTTTGCGAAACTCATCGCTTTCAATGCCATGGTCGATAGAATTTCTCATTAAGTGAACAAGAATATTTTTTATATGAGAGATTATATCTAAGGAGAGTTTTATATTATTTTCTTCGAATATCACTTTAGGAGGTCGCTTGTTTAACTCTTGGGCCGTAGAGGACAATCCTTCAACAATTCCCTTAGTAGCATTTATCAAAGAAACAAAATCGGTGGTCTGAACCAATTGGCGCAAGTAAGTTATGTAGCACTTATCTTGATTCATTCCTTGAGAGGTAGTTGAGTCTATTAGGAAGTCGGTAAGATTTACGATTTGTTTATAAATTGAACTATCAATAGTAATTCCATCCTTAGCAACAAAAGAAGAGATCTTTTCATCAAAAACTGATTGATATTCGTTGATAGTTGACGATAATTTCTCTAAGTTGTTAAGTAAAAGCTGTTTGTCCAAGCATTCGCTTCCCTTTATTATCTGTGCATAATTTTGTTCCACTTCATGTGCATTGTTGGCAATATATTGAAGATTGTATATTCGAGCATTTCCTTTTATGGTGTGCATATTTCTAAAGAGGGTATTTAATGATTCCTTCATTACATCATTTACATCCTTTATATCCTTTCCTATCTTTGTCTCCTCAAAGGAGGCCACTATCTGTTTGTTCGTATTAATATACTGATGAGCTGTCTGCAAAAAATCTTGAAAATTTTTATAGGAGACTGAAAGAATTTGATCTAAAATGTCTAACTCTTTTTTTTGAGTTACCGTCTTGGCGGTTAATTCTTTTATCAAAGTAACATCTCTTACACTCAATAAAATTTTAACAACAATATCTTCAATGACAGCATTTTTATTATCACGCTTTGAAATAATTGGTGCCCAAGTAAGTTCTAGTATTTTTATGTTGCCTTCTTTTGTGACATAATTTATCTCTGTTGGTAAATTATTAACATTTAAGAGATAGTTAATGTATGGTTCATCAATTGAAAAATCTAATACAGATTGAATGATTGAAATAAAATTATTGCTATAATCTCCTTTGCTAAAGATCACATCTATAATCTTTTTATTAGCAATATCTTGGCACTCAAGAATTAATTCTAAATATTTTGAATATTCAGTATGAATAATACCATGCTTTAATAAGGTTAAAACTCCTTGGGGTAAATTCTCTAACATGTTTTGAATATCTGCGTTCTTTTGTTGCAACTCAACTGTTCTTTGTTGGACCATGCTCTCCAACTGTTGGTTATACTCTAATAATTTCTGGTCTCTTTTTATAATGGCCAAACTCATTTCTTCAAAAGATTCGGCCAATATTCCAATTTCATCATCAGCTCCTATTGAAAATTCTTGTTGATATTCACCATTAGTCATCTTTTGTGCAATTTTTGTAAGTTGGGAAATGGGAATAGTAATTTTATTGCTAAAAGAATGGATCATAAAATAAATAATTGTAAAAATAATAATTGCTAAAATGATAAACATGATAAAGACATTATTGAGGGTGTTTCTTCCTATCTCTTTCGTCTTAAAGCTAGCATTACTATCTTGTCTGTTAATTTCATCTAAATGTTTGTACATGCTCTCTTTTTCTCTAGCAATTGCTGCTTCCATTTTATCCATAGAGAGAACGTATCTTAAAAAACCAACTGCTATTCCCAATCTTTTAGCAGTTTTTAGATCGATCTTTTTCCCAGAAAAATCTTCTAGTCCAATAGGAGTATAACACTCATAAACTAATCGTTTCTTATTCTGTCTTGTTTTAACATCAAAGAATTTGATTTCTCGAATTTCTACAGTGGGAGTTTCGCTGTTGATAATTTTTTTGATATAATTATCTAGGATCTTAACTTTAACTTCTCCGTTGTTATAAGTGCCTATCCACTCCTCACTTTCGCTTTTGAACACTATTGGGAAATCAAGCCCATTTTGATAGTTTTCATTGATTAGTTGCCAACCTTTAACTTTATTATCTTCTATCGAAAAGAAATTAGTGGAGATGACGTCGTTATCATTTAAAACACTCTCCTTTAAAAAGGAACGGATCTCTAAAAGAGCATTGTCTTTAAACATTCTTTTTATGGAATCTGCATCTTTGTTAATTAATTTTTGTGCTTTATTTTCTAGGGCGGTGGTATAAATTGTTCTAATTCTTTCTATTGTTTGTGAGGAAAAGGAGTTTATGCTTTCTTTGGTTTGCTTAGATTTTTCGTTGTTTAAATCCAAAAATTTATCTGATAATCGATTAGTGCCCAGAAAAAATAAAATTCCCAGCGAAACGAAGACCATAAATAAAAATAGTAACTGATGGGATATGAGTTTGGTTCGTAAGTTTTTTCTTCTTAAATTTTTTATTTGCATTTGTATTTGCATTTGTTTAGTTGCGCTCCTACTGTCAAAACCAGGTTTTTATTTTTCTTCATGCATGTTTTTGAATATAAATATTTTTTTAAATATATATATTTATATAACTTTTATTAAACTTAAGGATTCCACCCGTAATGCTTGCAAATTTTTTCATAGGCATCTCTTATGCTTTTAAATTTTTCAGTAGCATCTGCTTTTTTGCTTTCCTCATTTTTATCAGGATGCCATTTGAGTGCCAAACCCTTATATGCCTTTTTTACTTGATCCTTATCATTGGTAGCTTCCAATTCCAATGTTTGAAAGCTAGCTGCTAATTCAGTTAAAGGTTTGTCAGCAGTAACTTGCTTTTCGTCTGTAGGTTGTCTTGAAGGGGCACTTGTTGAAGGAAAACTATAGCTTCCTGTTGTAGGGCACTGTGGTTGTTTAAAGTATTTAGAAAAATTAGAAAAATCAACACTACCTTCCCAGAATGATCCCATCTTTTCCTTAGCAGATTTTCCAGAGCGGCCGTATTCTCTATCTTGATATGAGCTAAAAGCAGCGTAATCCTTAATTTTCTCTTTAAAATGTTTATTTTTCTTTGAATCGTTAAAAAAGAAACTCTTTTCATAATCATACAGAGTTGTTTCTCTAATAGTATGACAGAACAAATCTGTTAAAAAAATTCTACCTACAAAATCTGGTACTGATGTACGACTAACGTAACATGCATCGGCGGTAAGAGCTAGTCTAACACCCTCGTAAATTCCATATACATCATTTGGTCTTTTCCCTTGGTAATTTTGAAAGCGAATTCCCTCAGGTACATCATTAATTGCACTTCTTAGGCCTTCACATAAATCTTCAAAATTATAAATTTTTAAGGAGGAACATCTGTCTAAATAAGCATCTTGAACCAACTTACAAAAAAGATATTCGTTAGGCCTTGCGGGATCAGGATTAAAATTTGTTTTTAAGGGAAATTTTGAAGTATCTTCACAGCTCTTACCCTTTAGGGCCCAAACTACGGCGTCGCAAATTTTAAAGACATCCTCATTATACAAAGTTGCTCCGGACGCTAATTGCTTGCAATCTGCAAAAGACTCATTGGCATTTAAAAGAATAATAGTGTAGAGAAATATTGTTTGAATTATTATAGAAAATAATTTCTTTTTAAATTTAAACATACAACCTCCAAATAATTTTTACATTATATTTTTACATTATTTTAAATTATTATATAGAGCGGATCGGTTGTTGCTAAAAAAAATTAAAAAGTTTATTATAAACCTAGTTTATTACGAATTATAAACTTCCCCTGTACTCCTTTACTTTTATTATCCTCTTAGTTGGAGCACGCAAATTGTAGAATCGGTAGTGGTTACTTGCAAGAATCAAGAGTTCATTGTTCTTATTTGTTACTATCCCTGCGGCAGCGGCAAAATGAGAATAAGCATTGATATTAATTACTTCTAACATTTTCTGCCCTCTATCTTCTGAATGAACTCTCACAATAGGACTATTGTCTATATCGGGGTTTTCTTTATGAAAGGTTAATTTGTATAATCTTAAAAGATTAGTGGCAGAATAAATTCCATCTCTGGTTATAGTTCCACCACCTTCAGTATCTGTAACAATTAAATAATTTTCCTTTGTATCACAATCTACAACCATTCCCATTCCCTGAGATCTTACTATATTGGATAATTCAACTTGAGGTATCGGGAGTGGTTGTTCTTGAAACCCATCTTGAATATTAGTAGTCTTTGATACATAAATATCTAAATAATTATTATTAATATGAGTAGTTCCTAACCCAACAATAAAGCGGCCATCTGCTAAACGATGGAGAAATGACGAGCCCGCATCTCTTCCGGGACGACTTAATATGTTTGCTTTTTTAATCAGTCGAGGATTTGCTGAATCACGAACATCAAAAAATAAAACTGATGAATAGAGATCATAGCCCTCACTTTCCCGATATTCCTCTACTGGAACTGCTAGAAGGTCTCCAAGCAAAGAGAGTCCACCAACATGCCAACTAGGTTCAATAGTAACATTAATCCCTTTGATAATTTTATCATCTGTATTGTAGTTGTAATAATTGATAGAACTATTTTCACTCTTTATATTACTTGATAAAACCTGATTTTCTTCTTTATAACCGCTAACTTGGCCCACCCAAATTCTTGCTTGACCAGAATTCTGATCGCTTCCACTAAGATAGATATATCCACCTTTGCGAACAATACCTTGGAAGTGATTTTCAATTCCTATGGGATTATAATTAAAAAGCTCTATTGTATACTCTAGACCGCTAAAACCATTTTGGGCCTCAAGACATAATTTTTCTCCACCATTACTTAAATTGTTAACTTGTTTTTCAACGTTTTTAACACAATTATTTTGGAAGCGTACGAAATCCTCTTCTGGTGTTGTTGGTGGAAGTAGCGGTAAATTAGCGTTGAAAGGATCTTCAATTGCAGGCCCTGAAGCTCCACAACCAACTAGAGCAAAAAATAAAATTAATAATGAAAATATCAAAAGGGCATTAATGAAAATTTTATTCATGATTATTGTCTTATCTATATTATTAAAGTTTTGAAATTTCATAGCTGTTAATATTAATAAATATTTTTAAAATAAATTGTAAGTATAACATGTTGTAAATTTATAGATAAATGATCTAACTATTTTTTATTTTTTTCTTATGAAA
Source organism: Oligoflexia bacterium (assembly GCA_015232015.1). GTDB lineage: Bacteria > Bdellovibrionota > Bacteriovoracia > Bacteriovoracales > Bacteriovoracaceae > JADFZW01. The sequence continues at coordinate 21,345 of JADGAM010000017.1, forward strand.
ATTTAAAAATTGCAATAAGTTGAAATAGGAACATAAATGATGAAAAAAAATGAATACAAAAAATGACTGCCTACCTGGGTTGGCAGACTGATTTAAAAACAGACTGATTTAAAAACAGCAGGAATATTAAATGTTATTTAATAATGTCTTTGATATTTATTCATCAATCTCGTGCTAATTTCCATCCCAGCATACTACTACATCTATTTTTTCAGGAGATAATTATGATTCGATTTTTTCGAACTCAGATTTTTCTTTGCACATTCTCTTCTTTGTTTTTATTAACTGGATGTAGTAATAAACCACTTACATTTGCAAGGGATTTAAATGAAATATTAAAACCTCTTGGTTCTAGTATCACCTTAGTTAAAGCGCATGGTGATCAAGATTCTTCTTATTGTGTAGTAAGGCAAAACGATACTGATAAATATATAGCATTTGATTTAGACAGCTGGAAAACGTGGGATAATAGAGGTGGTGGAATTATTATTAAATGGGAATCGGTAGAGCATTTTATTAAAAATGCTGATAGCGATGACATTATAACAGATTTAGTTCCTGCTGGGGAAAGATCATATTATAGCCGTTCATTTAATATGGTCTTTGAGGAAACAAATTATTCCAAAAAAGATTTAGAAAAATATGGTGCTCAGTTAGAGAGTTTAAAGATAGGATTAACTGCTGAAAATATTACCTCGCGTTTTGGATTAAGTGAAGAACGAGGAATTGTAGTTGCTAAACTTTATAATGATTGGAATGCCATCAACAAGAAAAGAGCAATTACTATCTTAGATCTTAATGAATTCTCTAGACAACTGACTGGAATTAGTTATGAAAAAATTAGAAGTAGCTATGTTGAATCAATTCAAGGAAATAAAACTGCTCTCAAAATAGTTTATGATAAGGCGGCAGAAATAAATAGAATCACTCCTGAAAATATAAGCAAAATCATAAATGAGATGTTCAATTATTTTTAAGCGAACCGGCGGCATCGGCATCATAGATGAATAAAAGAGATGTCGGCAAAAATATTTACTAGGGGAGATTTTTTTTACAAGTGAGTAGTTACCTCTCCATCCCAAAGTGCATCCAAGAAATTTGAGTAATTGAGAATTTTTATCCAGGGATAACTTTCAATAACTAAGTCTTTTCCAGAATAAACAAGATAAAAATCTTTTATGAGGTTTTCTTCGTGTAAACGAATTAATCCTTTTAAATCAGATTTTTTAATTTGTTCACCTGATTTTATTTCTACAGCGATTGAATCATTTATAATAAAATCTACCTCATCTTGTTGTTGAGTTCTCCAATAATTTAATTTATTAATTTTTGAATAATCACAATAAGTTTTTATTTCATGAAATAAATATGATTCAAATGCTTTTCCGAATATCTGTGATTTTTTACTAATTTTTTGTAAACCTTGAAGTTTTTTAACTATACCCCAATCAAAGAAATAAAATTTAGGAGTTTTTATTGGTTTTCTTTTTTTGCCTTCATTCCATGGTTCAAGCAAAAAACCAATCAGAGTATCTTCTAAAATTCTAAAATATTCATGAATTGTTGTTCTGGGAATTTCTGTATCAGAAGAGACAGATGAATAATTAATCTGTTCGCCATGACATAAAGAGGCAACTTCCAAGAATCGTGCAAAGGAAGGTAGGTTTCTTGACAATCCTTCATTTGCAATTTCTTGCTCTAAGTAAAGACCAATATATGAATCCAAATCTTGTTCAGGATCGTCTGAAAGATAGATACTTGGTATTAATCCATGTTGAATTACTTTATCTAAGTCAAATTTTTCTTTTAACTCTCTTTTTATAAAAGGGTTTAATTTAAGCAATCGGGCCCTACCACCTAATAGATTAGTGTTTTGTTTCCTTAATCTTCTAGCGCTTGAACCAGTTAGCAAGAAATGAATATTTTTTTCTTCGATAAGAAATTGGACTTCATCTAAAAGAGTCGGCAATTTTTGTATTTCATCAATAACTATAATCTTATCTTCTTTTTTTATTTCTTTTCTTATAAGTGTAGGATCAAAACTTAATCTTTTAAAATCTTCCAAAAGAAGCAAATTGTAATTTTTTACTTTTGGTAGTTGATGCTTTATAAGAAGAGTTTTTCCAACTTGTCTTGGACCCAACAAAATATGTGATTTATTTTTAATTAGAGATTTTAGATCTAAGATTCTTTCAATATATTGTGGTTTGTTCATAATTACCTTAACTCACTTTAGTTACCGAATTCGTTGCATATAAATAAAAATAGACTATGTCGGGTGCTTCGTCAAATTTATTGTAAATTTGACGAAAGGCTTGACGATTTTTAAAAAAAGCGTGCAATTAAATTTTATGATTTTAAAAATTCTTATTAAGTGAGGTTTTAATCCTTTTGATAGTTCATAATGTCTTTTAGTACGATCAAAAGGCCCAACATTTGCTGGCTTCGGGTCTTTACCGTAAGAGAAATCCTAAGTAAATTCTGCTTTTGGATTAAAATTGCTATCATTCCTGGTGTGAGGAAACTTAGGGGATGAACTACTAAGTTTGGTTATCCCTAATTGTCATAGTAAATAATATTTTTTTATTATAGAAAATATTATACCATTCATTTTATAAATATATCTTCATTCCTTTTTACTAAACAGCTAAGGAATTTAAAATGAAACAATATAAAAGTCTGAAAAGCTTAATAGGCAATGCTTTAATAGCAAAAGATGGAGAGATAGGAAAAGCGGATAATTTCTATTTTGATGATATTTCTTGGGTTATCCGTTATTTGGTAGTAAGTACTGGAGGATTTCTCAAAGGTAAAAAAGTACTTCTCTCTCCAGTGGCCATTACCAAAATTGATTCTGAATTATCACTTATATTTGTCGATCTTACGATGGAGCAAGTTCTAAATAGTCCTGATATAGACACTAAAAAACCCATTGACCGTCAAGATGAGGTCAGATTGTTTAAGCATTATACATGGCCATTTTATTGGATAACAGGACTAACAGAAAGTGATTCAATGTTAAGTACTACTCGTGTTCCTATCGAACCTATTCCATATGAGCAAGAAAAAGATGCAAGTAATGGCAAGAAAAACTATAAACAAGAGAATGAAAATGATCCTCACTTGCGCAGTAATAGTGAAGTAATTGGATATGGAATTCATGCAAATGATGGAGATATTGGACATGTTGAAGATTTGATCGTTGATGATAGCAATTGGAAGATCCAATATTTTTTGATTAATACTCGTAGTTGGTTGCCTGGGAAAAGAATCTTAATCTCTCCTCAATGGGTTAAGGATATAAGCTGGTTGGAAGAAAAAGTATTTGTAGATTTATCACAAGAAATTATTCAACTTGGACCTGAATATGATTTTTCAAGACCCATCAGTTCCGATTATGAGATGAGGCTGCACTCTTATTATCAGAAACATTTCAGTCAAAACTCTCAACAAACTCAAGAAGTTCAACAACCCCAACAAAAACACCAAGAATCTACATTTAATAGCAATCTAGATAAAGATATAGATTTAGATTTAGATTTAGATTTAAAAAAATGTATTGATGATTGTATTTTATGTAATAATAAATGTAAAAGCACACTTATTTATTGTACTGGTAAAGGGGGCCAGCATATAGAAAGAAATCATATATTAGGGCTTATCGAATGTGCTGAAATTTGTTCTGCGAGCAGTATTTTTATGTTGACCAATAATCAAAAATGGAAAGAGCTTTGTTCTATTTGTGAAGATATTTGTATGAAGTGTGCACTTTCTTGTGAAGAATTTAAAGATGATCAAGAAATGCAAAAATGTGCTGAGGCCTGCAGGAAATGTAGTACTTCTTGTAAAGAAATGAAATCAATTACAGTCTAAACTAAAATACAAAATTCCAATTTAAAAAAAAATATCCCTCCCCTATTTTACTCCCTATTTTATAGGAAAAATAATAACCATATGAAAATGGCCGCTTAATATGTAAAATAAATAGAGATGGAAGAGGCCTTTTAAAACGGTCTCTAAAAAAATACATATCAGCTAAATTTGAGCAAAGGTCGATACCAATTAAAGAAGTGAGGGGAAATATGCAACAAACTTTTTTGGTTTTTATTGCGATTTGGACATTATTTTTTTCAAACACAGGTCATGGATACAACAATGAATGCACTGATGGTGTTATTGAAGAGCTACAAGGAACTGAATTGGTAAGATATTGTGGAGGATACATTCAATTCCGCTTAACTCCAACTGCAGGCTGGGAGTTTGCAGATCAATATCGATTAAGATCTGATGGAACTGGAGGTAGTAAAAGTAAAAAAACTTTAAAAAGGAGTGAAAGAACTTTCATAAGATGGGAGATAGGGCGAGCGTTAGGGATCGCCGAAATGGATGAAAAAGGGTATGAGAGAGCAATAGACGGAGTTTTGAGTTCAGAATATTCCAGTACAGCAATAGATAATCCTTTTAATAAGAAAAAAGAAATTGCCTCCGCTATTATGAAAGGGAATGGAGAGTATAAGTTGGCCATTACTCGTAAAGAAGAATCTTTACAGCAAAGAGCTAAGATACTTATGAATCAGCAATCAGCAGAGAGAAGAAAAAGGAAGTCGGCAGAGTATTTAGAAGAAATGAAATTGGACGAATTAAGAAAGAAAAATATTGCAATACAATTAGCAGATAATAAGCGAATCGAAGAGGCCCAAGAACGAGTAGGTAAGCAAGAATCTAAGATAACTGCTTTACAAAAACAAATGACAGCAGAATCAAGTGAATTGCAACAACTTGAAAAGGAATTAGCTCGTGAAAAACATCTCGAAGGAGGAAGTTCTCAAGCTGTTGCAGCAAGAGCAAAGCTGAAAAGAAAGAGAGACATGGTTAAGGAGTTCTCGCAAAAAGTGGCAGTTTTGAGGGACAATGTAGGAGCAGCGGAAGAAGAGTTGAAACGATTAAAGCAAGCAGAACAAACAGCAAGAAAAATACAACATGATCGAAAGTCTGGGCCCCCTGCTTTGTTGGTAACCTCAGAAAGGCGACCGCAAGTATCGACATCTGCATCGGCAGCATCAGCAGTATCGGCCGCTGCCCCTCCCGTTCAGGCATCACTTGAGGCAGCAACAAGTGATGCAAAAAATGATGTAAGAATAATGAAAAATGCAGAAGGAAGATGGTCTATATTATCAACTAACCCAAGAGAAGTTGAAAAACAGCTTGTTCTTTTGGCAGAATCCTTTAGCGTTGATATAAGAGGCAAAATACCTAAAATATGTTGTAAAGATCAACAATGTGTGGCCGAAATTAATTCAATTATACCTCCACGTCTTTTATCAGTTTTAGGAAAAAGAGTCAGCGTTGATGGTCCCAACTGTTTTAATGCAGCTCTTTACTATAAAGATATACTCCCTATCTTAAGCTATTATCCACAGGTCGGATTAAATCATGTTTTACAAGAATCTGGGCTCTGTGATAAGGTTAGTGGCAAACCTAGACCAGGAGATATATGTTTTGTTGATGATAGAAGAGGCAATTATTCACATGCCTTTGTACATGTTTCTGATAAAATAATTTTTGAAAAAATGGATACGACAATTGATAGTGAATATATGTTTAAAGGAGCTGAAAATTTGCAAGGATTTGCTGATAAAGATCGTTATACAATGACATATTATCGATGTATCGGTGTTAAAGATTTCTTAAAAAAAAATCCTAGAGTAAAAGCGGAATTTGATAAAATAGTAAAGGGATTAGATGAAATTGATTGTACTCAAACGTGGGTCCAACCAATAGATTTTGATTCTACTGCACTATTTTCTGAAATACCAAAAGTTTCCGCTGAACTTTTAGGTTATGATATGAAATTAATTAGAAAACTAGATAAAGAAGAAGTGGTCGATCCACTAGCTAAATTTAGAAATGCTTTAAATGAGCTCTTCTCTCTGGAAGATGAAGAAGAAGAAAACCCAGATAGGAAAAGGGCAAAAGAAATAGCAAAAGTATTTGACCCACTTTCTTCCCCAGGTACTTCCTCCGTAAAAGAAAACTTAATAGATCATGGTGGTGAGATTTTCCCTGAATCTGCCGAAAAAGCCTTGCAAGATGAGAAAGTTATTAATAAATTGAAAAATGAAATGAAAGGACATTATGAGGCCAAAGCAATTGCTCTTGCACAATATAACCTTTTTGGAAAGCTGACTTCAGATATGGTAAGTCCATGTGAAGAAAAAAAAGCGTCCAAAGTAGAATCGAAAATAGTACCTAAAATAGTAGTAACTGAAGAAGAAAAGAAATCGAAAGAACCACAAAAATAAATTTTATGAATGAAAAAAACTCTCGCCTCGTTTACTCTAGTGATCCTTTAGTGAATAAAAAATGTTCGATATGCAAACAACTTCTTTGCGAATGCATCTGTATTCCCGAAGAGGATGCCTCAACTTATAAAGGACCTGCTTCTCTTCGAATTGAAAAACAAGGGAGAGGAGGAAAGACAGTCACAGTTATTGCCAAATTGCCTCGCAATGATTTATTTCTAAAAAATCTCACAGGTATGTTGAAAAAAAAATGCGGCTCTGGAGGCACTTATGTAGTTACCGATAAGGAGGGGCAGATTGAAATTCAAGGTGACAAAAAAGATCTAATTAGAGCAACTTTGGAAAAAGATGGAATAAGAGTGAAAGGGTAGTGACAATTGCAACGTTAGGGGAAAGGTTAAGAGAAAGGTTAGGAGAAAGTCAACTTACTTGGCCAAGACAGGAACATTTTTTATCCCATATCTTTCTTTTAATCGGGCAACATCTTCCGCAAACGCACGAACACCTATTACAAACCCCTTTTCCTCATACGCCTCAGAAATCACTTGCATACGTGAGCGGATCTCTCCAATCACACCTTTGATTGTATAGGGAACAAAAAGAACTTCCTCGATCATATCACTTTCAAAAAAATTTATGAATCTTTCTCTCAACATTGCAATGTCACTACTACTACGAGCAGAAACAAAAATAGCTGTTGCAAATTCTGAACGCAAATTAAAAATATCTGCTTCTGAAAGTAAATCGCATTTGTTAAAAATCAAAAGGTGAGGGATCTCGCTTGCTCCTACTTCTGCTAAAACACTTTTAGTCACCTCCAATTGTGAACGAAAAGAAGGATCATGAGCATCAACTACGAAAAGGATTAGTGAAGCATTGAGGGCCTCATTTAAAGTCGAGCGAAACGATGCTACTAAATCGTGAGGAAGTTTTTTTATGAAACCTACTGTGTCTGAAAGTAGTATTTTAGGGATTGTTTCAGGATATAGTGCCCTAACTGTGGTATCTAAGGTTGCGAAGAGTTTATCGGCGATCAAGACATCACTGCCGGTCATTGCACGCATGAGAGAGGATTTACCGGCGTTAGTGTAGCCAACGAGTGCAACCGAAATTTCTTGTTCACGACGGGCCCTGCGAGTGAGGTGCTCTTTTTCGATTGACTCTAACTCCTCTTTAAGTTCTTTGATTCGGTCGCGGATTTTTCTTTTATCAAGTTCAATGGTAGTTTCACCTGGACCTTTTGATCCTCCACCTTGACGATCGCCGCCCCCACCAGTTTCACGCAGACGTGGAGCTAAGTAAGTTAAGCGTGCAATCTCAACTTGTAATCGAGCGGCCCTAGTACGAGCGTGGCGACTGAAAATTTCAATAATCACCCCTGTCCGATCGAGTACTGTGGCACCTGTTGCTTTTTCTAGATTACGTAATTGGGAAGGGGTAAGCTCGCAATCGAAAATCACAACTTGCGCCAACTCTATTGGTTTGTTATAGAGATTTGAATTTTCCTCTCTTTCATTCTCTCTTTCATTCTCTCTTGCATCCTCTCTCTCTTCCTCTTCATCAAGATATCGAACTAACTCTTCGTTCATCTCTTCTGGATCAATATTAGTTGTAAACTTGAGCGCGGCCTTACTTTTTTTTCGTACAAACATCGGTCCAACTACACCTCTACCTCCAGTCCAACTGGATAGCTCTTTCAATTTGCCATCACCTAAAATATTTGCACATCGGGAGGAAGCACGTCGCTGGGAAAGTCTACCTACAACCTTGTGGCCTAATGTGGTTACTAATCGTTCAAGCTCTGACAATGAGCTTTCTACTTCTTGAATAGACAGTTCAGGTAACTGTATAGCAACTAAAACTGCATTTAAGATTTCTTTTTGAGTGCTTTCCATAAGAGCGATACCATTTCCGTAATATTTGTAATTGGATGATTCATAAAAAAACTACTTATCTTTTTTTTCAATACACTTTGGACACCAAGAGCCTAAAGCGTTTTTTTTTCCCATAATTTGTAGAGGTGTTGCACGCCATTTGTGTCCGTACTTACACTCCCAAAGCAACTTAAATGTGGAGTTGGCATATTTATCAGATAAACATTTGCCGTCCATTTTTTTTGCATGATCGATCATATCTTGTAAATTGAAACTTCTTCTTTTTTTCTCCATCTTTTATCTCCCATGCACCCTAATGTAGTTAGTTATTAATTAGTATTATATTTATCAAGTACAATATGCCATAGATCACCATAAAAAAAAGAGGCAAACACAGTTAAAAGCAAATCTTTGTTGGACTTAATAAACCACAATAGATGTTTTAGATAAATACTACTTATTTCTCTTATTCCTATTGATGCATAATTAAACACATTCCATAAATATAATCCAAAAAATATTAATAACAAAATATATATGACTCTAGTGATGGTTCCTAGTATCAGCGAGTGACTGAGTCCTCTATGACGAAATAACCAACTATAGGGGATAAAAGGAAAATACAAAAATCCTCTTAACGATAATGGTTTAATATATCTGGCCAGATCTAAATCAGGATTTAGTACGAAGGTATTATATAATAAAGAAAGAAGAAAAATAGAAATTATTGTTATGTTTGATTTAGTAGCAAAAAATAAAATGGCCACCCCTAATGGCATTGCTAATGTAATATTAATTTTTATATGGGTTTTAGTTTTTGGCATATATAACTTATTTATTTTTTGTAACTCATTCTTTATACGATCATATGCAACTTTAATTTTAGCTTTAACTACTTCTCGGCCTCTTAAGAATGGATGAATGGAAATCTATTAACTTCCATTCATAATTGATTATAACATAATTTGGAATATAGTCTAATTTTTAAATCTAAAAAACAAGCATTAAACAAATTACAAGCAAAAAATAATTATAGGGTTTTCCTAACCATAATTTTAAATTATTTTACGATAAGTTTTTTTTTATTTAAGCTTACTGTTTTAATAATTATTAAGATTATAAAAACTAAGGAGAAAATAATGAATGAAAATTGTCATCACAGTCATCATAGTCATACAGATGAAGATGTTTGTGAAATTGGAATGACAGAATGTCAATGTCACGTAAATGGAGGGCATCATCATAAATATTGTCCATTTCAAAAGACTATCGATAGATTAAATGAAGCATACTATGATGCTGTTCATGAGGTTTATGTAAGTATATTGAAGGATAAGATTCAAAAGGCATGGGGTACTCAGGTTGAAAAGGCTGCCGAGGCATTATGTGCAGAGAAAAATACAGATTGGATGGCAGAGCTATCAAAGAGTAAGGCCCAGCACGATCTTAAGGATCAGATGAAAAAGATTTTATCTGAAGAAAAAAAATAATCAATTCTTATATCAATTCTTATATCAATCCTTATATCAATCTTTCTATTAATACTTCTTATTATAAAAATAATTAGAGAAGAGCTAATTGTTATTTATAAAAGCTTTGCAAATAGAATTTTAAAAAATATTATATAAGTGAAATAAGAAGCTAATTTAAATTTTAAATTTAATTTTGTTTTTTCATTTTTTCTCATTTTTTTTCTCCTTTTATCTAATTTCCTATGAAAGCAGTTTCGGCCAAGGCGGTTCGCCCCACCTCCCAGTCCGAAATTGCTTTCAATAGGATTGCGATGTCAGCGTTTCGCGCAGACATCGCATATTATTACATTCTTAGAAAACTAAAGAATAGATTTGTATTAAGAGCAATATAGAATATAGAATATAGAAGGAGGTACAAATGGATATTTGTAAAATAGCAATAGAAAAAGAAAACAAAATGGAACATTTTTATAATCAACTTTACAAAGAATCAACTCACTTTGGATTAAAAAATATTTTTTTCATGATGTCCAATGAAGAAAAAAAACATGCTAACAAGTTTAAACAGATTATTGAAGATAAAAATATTAGTAAAAAAATATCGGTGTTGGATAGTGATATTACTCCACTAGATATGCCCAAAATCAAAAATATTCTAAACGAAATAAAAAAAATTCATGATATTCAGTATATTTCTAAGACCGAGCAAGAAATTTATCTTAACATTTGTAATTTAGAAAAGGAGAGTGAAAAGTTTTATCTCGATATGGTCAGTATAACAGATGAAAATAAATTAAAACAATTATTGCGAGCATTTGCTTTAGAGGAGCGAAACCATTATTTTTTAATGTGTGATATATATGAAATGGTACGTGCACCAACTATATGGGTTGAAAATGCTGAATTTAACCATATGAAAGAGTATTAATTAAATGAAGTAGGACTATAAAATAAATTTGTGATTAGATTTTAATATTTAAGTAGATTAAACATTATTTAACTTTATATTTAGTATTTGTTCAGCAAATTTATGCTAGCTATATGTGTTCGCTTTATTAACCTAAATTAACAAAAAATATTTCCTATGAAAGCAGTTTTGGCAAAGGCGGGACCGCCACAGGCCGAAACGTTGTTGTGTTATAGGGGTCGCGATGTCAGTGTTTCACACAGAAGTAGTAGATTCAAATATATCACTTATTATATAGATTCATAAATAACTATGAATCTAATTTTTATTTCAAAGGAGATTGGGATGAAAAAATTACTTGGTTTATTACTCTTGCTAACAAGCTTATCTGCATTCGCCGTCACTCCAGACATTCGTCTTGGTATGCCAGGATACGGTGGGACAGGCTGTCCCGCGGGAAGTGCATCAGTTACATTGTCGCCTGATCGAAGTGCCTTAAGCATACTATTTGATCAATATGTTGCTGCAGCCGGTGGAGTCACTCTACGTAGCTTTGACCGCAAAACCTGTAATGTTTCAGTTCCTGTTTTCGTTCCTCAAGGTTACAGTGTATCTATCTTTAAAATTGATTATCGCGGTTATGTAAATGTTCCATTCGGCGGTCAAGCTAATTTTAATGTTGAATATTTCTTTGCTGGTTCTCAAGGACCAAGATTCCAAAAAATTTTTGCTGGAGGATATGACAACCAATATTTTTTAACAAATACTCTATCGGCCACAGCGATTGTTTGGTCACCATGCGGACAATCAGTTAATTTAAGAGTTAACTCCGCTATGTTAGCTAAATCAAATTCTTTCTTTGACGAAGCAATGGCCACAGTTGATTCGATAGATATTCGTTCAGGGTTAGTCTACCATATCCAGTGGAGAATTTGTTATTAATTATAATTTGATTATAATTTCTTATAATTTGCTTATAATTTGATTTAAATCTTCTTAAGATATTGTTGAATCCCATATACAAGATTACAAGATTACAAGAGATATAGGATCAATATAACATCAATTTAATATGGATCGATTAATGAATACTAGAATAGAAACAGATGCTTTTGGTGATATAGAAGTTGGTGAAGATAAATATTGGGGAGCTCAGACTGAAAGAGCACTTAAAAATTTCCAGATTAGTGGGGAGTTGATGCCTAAAGTTTTTATACATGCTTTAGGATTGCAAAAGCTTGCGGCCGCTCAAGTGAATATGCTTTTTGGTGAATTGACTCCCTATCTTGGAACTCCTATTGTTCAAGCTGCAAAAGAGGTGTGGAGTGGAAAATTTGATGATCAATTTCCTCTGGTTATATGGCAATCAGGATCTGCAACTCAAACACATATGAATTGTAATGAGGTCATTGCAGGTAGGGCCAATGAGATATTAACTGGGCACCGAGGGGGAAAAAGCCCAGTTCATCCAAATGATCATGTTAATTATTCTCAATCATCAAATGATTCAATTACTACCGCCATGAATATTGCTACTGTTATCGAAATACACCACACTCTCTTGCCTGCAATCGAACATATGAAGTTAACCCTTTTACATAAGGTTGAAGTATTTAAAGATATTATCAAAGTGGGTAGAACTCATTTGCAAGATGCTACTCCTATAACTTTAGGTCAGGAATTTTCTGCTTGGGCCCGTCAGATAGAATTAGCAGAAGAAAGAATTTCTTCAGTTCTTCCTCGACTTTATCTTTTGGCCCAAGGAGGAACGGCGGTAGGAACTGGACTAAATTCAAAGCGTGGCTTTGATGTGGCATTTGCAGATCAAATATCTACTTTAACAAAATTTCCTTTTAAACCGGCCATAAATAAATTTGAAGCTTTGTCCACCCACGATTCCTTAGTAGAATTATCTGGGGTGCTAAATACATTGGCGGCCGGTCTCATGAAGATAGCTAACGATATTCGTTTACTTAGCTCCGGTCCTAGATGTGGATTAGGAGAAATTACAATACCAGCAAATGAACCTGGTTCTTCAATTATGCCTGGTAAAGTAAATCCTTCTCAGGTGGAAGCAATGACAATGGTTTGTGCTCAGGTTATAGGTAATCACCTTGCAATTACTATCGGAGGAATGAGTGGAAGTTTAGAATTGAACGTTTTTAAACCAGTTATTATTTATAATATTTTAAATTCAATAAAAATCATTTCAGATGTAGTAAGAAGTTTTAGCGATAATTGTTTGCAGGGTATAGAGGCAAATCAAAAGAGAATTAAAAATCACTTAGATCAATCAGTGATGATTGTATCGGTTTTGAATGCTATTCTAGGTTATGATCAAACCACTAAAATTGCCCAAAAAGCATATGAAGAAAAAATTACTATTAAACAAGCTGCTCTTGAACATGGTTTACTCAGTAAAACTGAATTAGAGTCCTATCTGCGACCTGAAAATATGATATCCCCTTTAGATTAAAAATTACTTTATTATTATTTCATATGATTATTTCACAGGCCCTTAATACAAGATAGAAAGTCGTCCCCATATATCAGAACTATCTGCATTGCTGTCAAAGCTTTTAATCATTCTCGTTCCTAACATATTTCTGATATCGTAGTGATTGAAACCAGCAGTGATGTTGATATTTTTGCCCAAGCGAAACTCAAAACGTCCCTCTATACTTAGTCCATTTATACCTGTACATGATAGTTGAACTGCATGATTTAAAAATTCATGCCTAATTCCAAAAGTTGGTTCAATAACTGATTTTCCCTTTGAAATAAATTCAATGGCCAATGGAAATTTGCTTCCACTAGAACCATAGCTATATCCACTACTGATCTTGAACGAAATTCCATTAGGATTTATATAAAAAGATGTATCAGGAATTCTCAGGGGCCCAAGTTTAAAAGTTTTGACCACTGAATTGCCGGTGCTAAGATATTTTATATTACCGTATAATAATGAATAGGTAGTAGAACTGGCCAATAATGAAATTATACTGGCATTGCCCAGGTCACTTCTGTTGATATATATTCCTTTTTCGTGATATTTTTCAGATAAAACCGTAGGATCACCCTTGAAATCAGAGGGAATTGATTTTTCATTTCTAATATACCCTTCAGTAGACAATTTGCCTGTAACATAATTTACAAACATTAGAGAGTGGCCATTATAATTATAAATAGTATTTTCAATTGTCTCTGCAAGAAACATTTCATTGTTTAATCCACCAGCATAGGTAATAATGCTTGTATCGATTGCATTAAACGGAGAATTAAATTTAGCTGTTCCATATGCACGAGAGTATCCGCCATTGGTATTTTGTGAAAAACTGGCGACAAAATAATCCCAATAGTTGTCATATGATTTTCCATCATTGAAGAAGTGATAATCTACTTCGTAACCCAGGGCCTTAGACCTAGTTCCATGTCCAAATTCATGATAGGAGATGCTTAATGCTTTAGTTGTTATCCAAAGTGGATATAGTGAAACAAAATTAAGAATAGATCTTGTAAAGGGATTTTTTCCAACTAAGGTTTTTTTAGATACTAGATCAAAAATTCCACTTTCAAGTTGGATAAACTCAACTTCAAAATTACCAATGGAACGATTGTTATTTAAATTAACATTATATTCATTATCATAAGAGATGAAACGCTCTATTTCGTTAGTATGTGCCGCTTTAGGCCCCAATGAAATTAAAGCTTCAAAAATAAATAATGTAATAATATAGGTAATATTTTTTTCTAAAATATATATACTCTTTAATTTTTTCTGCAAATTACTAATGTTCAATTTATTTTTGCGAAAGTCCATTAGCTTATCGTTTATCTAACGGTATTGGAGTAATTAATTTGGGTTATTTTTCTAATCAGGAAAATTAGTACCTTTTATAAATTAGAATCATTTAATCATTTAATCATTTACTATTTTATTTTAGTGATGTGGCCGAAGTGGTATGTGTGGCGGGAGTGGCAGGTTTAATCAAATTTAGTTTCTACTGAAGTAATTTCCCACATTACACAATACATACCTTTACGTTGGCAGTGATAAAATGGGATATATTGATAACCTTTATCTCCACATTTATTACCCCAGCTATTCTTTATAATAAAATATCCTCCTCCTTGAATTTTTGGATTTAATTGATAACCAACTACTGCTAAAGCATGACCTCCATTAGTCTTTGCTGATAGTGGAGTAACAACCGTCGCACATGACTTCATTCCTTTACTTACAGTCATTCCAATATATACGGGATTACCTCTGGCCAAACTTTCCAGTGCTTTTATGATATCATCATCTATATAAACGGATGATAATAATTTAGTATGTCTATGATCCTTATATCCGGCCTTGGGTTTTTTTTGATTTGTAGGCCAATACTTCTGTTCGGTAATATAATATTTTTTAGCAGCAGTCATAGCGGCCTTAACACTGGTAGTTTTATATAGACTCCAAAAATGTCTTTCTGAAAGTGCACTTAATTCTCTATCTTCAGGTAGTACATTGTAATACCCATTGATATAATTTTCCATGCTTGCTAATAATCCGAAGGCAGTACATGTTCCGCCAAATTGACTTTTAACTTTAGTATCACGATATCGTAAGTCTATTTTCTCAGGCAGAGTTGATGGGAAATTAATTTTTTCCGCTTGGCCGGCACTTTGTTTTTTCCTTTTATCAATATTATCACGAATATTTTTAGGTATTAATTCTTCTATTGTTGGAATAATTATATTATTTTCCATGTTGTTTATTTTCCAATTATCTAGCAGGTAATAATCGTCTACTGATTGCTTTTCACTCATGTCGATTAAAATATTTTGCAATTCTCCTTCATCCATAAATGTTTGATTAATATCTAAAACAGAATTTTGATCATCACTCTCTTGTGCTATAACCTCTAAATTTTTAGATACAGTAAATACAGCAAATACAGTAAATGAAAAAAAGATAATTAAAAAAAATTTTAATGAGAATTTAAAAATACTTCCATGTAGTTTCAAATTATTTGCGTTCATAGTTCCTCCATTAAATAACGTTGATAGAATTATCAACATCCGTTACCTTCTGTTCGGAGGTGATTTAAAAACTTAAAATTATTTAGTCATTTACGCATTCAGACTTATATATTGCGTCATGAGATTTTTTTTAATAAATTCAAAGAGTTTAAAGAAGAAAAAAAAATTACACTCAATAGAAAAAATGTTCAAAACATATTTTATTTTGGCGTCTAGAGTCTTTAAAATTTTACAGACCCTTAGAGTAATCCTATCCATCAGATGACTTGAATATAATAACGGTTACGAAATCATTAATTTCTATTAAAGTCTATTTTCCATTAAATCATAGTTAAAAATTATTAACATCTTTAAAACTGATGAGTAAATAATATGAACATGAATGTGAATGTGAATCCCTTAAAGCAATTAAAAACATTTGGCCAATCACTTTGGTTAGATTATATTAGACGAGATTTGATCACCAGTGGAAAACTAAGACGTCTAATAGAGGAAGATGGACTGAGAGGAATGACCTCTAATCCTACTATCTTCGAAAAAGTAATCGCTTATGAGCATGATTATGATGAAGACATTAAAAATATGATATTGAAAAAAAAAGATGCAAAGACTATTTATGAGGCCATTAGTCAGCATGATGTGAAAGGTGCTGCAGATGAATTTCGATCTCTCTATGATACTACAGATGGAGAGGATGGATATGTCAGTTTGGAAGTTAATCCTCATCTAGCATATGAAACTGAAAAAACTATTGATGAGGCCCGTAGATTATGGACCTCTCTGAATCGACCTAATGTTTTTATCAAAGTTCCAGCTACGGTTAGTGGTTTGGCCGCCATTCGAAAACTTATTAGTGAAGGAATTAATATCAACATAACCTTACTTTTTGGATTACCTCGATACCAGCAAGTTATAGAAGCTTATATTGCTGGCATGGAAGAACGTTTGCTCCAAGGAAAACCTCTAAAACATGTAGCTTCAGTTGCCAGCTTTTTTATAAGTCGTATCGATGGATTAGTAGATCCATTACTGGAAAAATTAATTGCAGAAGGAAATGAAAAAGCAAGACTTTCCAAAATGATTCTCGGACAAGTGGCCATCTCTAATGCCAAGGTTGCATATCAAATCTTTAAAGAGACATTTGATACAAAGAGGTTTAAGAAGTTAGCAAAAGAGGGAGCACGAGTACAACGGTTATTATGGGCCAGTACTGGAACTAAAAATCCCAATTATAGTGATACAAAATATGTGGATGCCCTTATCGGCAAAGATACTGTTAATACCGTACCATTAAAAACTCTCGATGCTTATCGTGACCAGGGAAGGCCAACCGCCTCACTAGAACAAAATATTGAAAAAGCACGACAGATTTTAGAACAACTGTCAGAGCTAGGTATCGATATGGAAAAGATTGCTCAACAATTAGAAAAAGAAGGAATTGAAAATTTTAATAAACCTTTTGATAATTTAATGAATGTTTTACAGCAAAGAATATTGCAACTTTAATTCGTTAAATATTTTTTAGTAAAATATATGTTTATCTCTATTACATGCCACTTCACTAATTTTTTAAATTACTTAATTTATTTCATTCTAACAATTACTATTATTATGGAAGTATGCAATGCCATGGACGACAAGAACATGGATGACAAGACTATGGATGAAAATGTCAGGGGCGACAAGGCAATTTATCAACAACTTTGTACTAATATATTCTTAATTGCTAATGAAAAAATTGATTTTAAATCTTTGGAAAAAAATTTGATTTGTGGCGATCCTCAAATAAAAGAATGGCAAAATATTCCTCTACCACAAGCAAAGATTCACATCAAAGCAGCATTACAAGAAAGAGGTTATAACCATATTCGAATTATAGAGAAAAATGAGCAATTAGTAATTTATGTTGGTTCTTTAACAAAAGTAACTGATATTTTAATCAATGGATTCTCTTATGATCATTCACTTTGGCCTTATCATAATCTCATTGGAAGAATTTTAACTCCTTCATTACTAGATGAAATTCAATCACATCTTCAACAACAATTATGGAGAGAAGGAATCCCTTGCGCCCAATATAAAGTTATCGCTGATGCTGATACAGGAATCATAATGATAAAAATAGAAAACGCCAAAAAACTGAAAATTCTCTCAGTGAAAAATGAAACGCCTATTTTGAAAATGAATTTAAAAGTAATGGCCCGCTATTATGCCTTTCATATAGGAGAAATATTTAATAGTAATTATATGGAATTAACCATGAAAAGAATGGTAACAGATGGCATAGTTCAAAATGCTCGTTATACCGTGGAATGTGATGGTAGCAATAATTTAAAAAATGAAAATAAATTAAAAAATGAAAATAATAAAAATGAGGGTGTAGTGATAAAACACCATTTTGTAGTAGGGAAATCCCGATTAATTACAGCAGGTGTAGGCACCAGCAATGAGCAATATTTTATTTTGCGTTTAAGCTGGAAAAATGTACGTTTAGGTCCTCACGGTTCTTCAGCTGAGGTGGTAGCTTTAGCATCATCAACAGAACAACGATTAAATATTTCCAGCAATTGGTATCCTAGCATTAGTTTTCCAAAGTTTTATATTCGACCAAATTTAGAGCTGGTAGGAGAAAGAGAAGAATATTACCGAACTATTTCTCAATATTTAAAATTAGAACTGGGAAGTTCATTAGATACTTCAAAAATTAATTGGCATTTTAATATCGGTCCTGTTTTTAATCACCAAGTAACTTATAGAGGTATTGGCCCAAAAGAATCTACTTTTCTTACTACCAACGCATTCATTGAACTTATAAGTCATGATTTTGAATATTACCGTACAAGTCCTCGCAGTGGCCTTCTATTAAATTTTTTCACTATTGGAGCTCAAAAACAATTACTTTCCTCTATAAGTGCTTATCGTTTTTCTCTTACAGGAGAATATCTTTATAATGTGTATAATTTAAATCCTCCAATTCTTATTCTTGGTCTAAGAGGAAAAGCAAGTACTTCTTTTATTCCTGAATTAGCAAATCAAAAACAAGAAATTCCTCTTTTATTTCGTCATTTTTTAGGAGGAGTAGATGATTTACGTGGTTTTGATCGCAAACAATTGCCAAGAGATCCCGAAGGCGCATTGTCTTCTCTCTATGGAGGTTGGGAAGCACGTTTTCCACTTTTATTTTATGACAAATTACAACCTTTAATTTTTATTGATAGTGGTTGGTTATCTAAAAAATCATTTAAATTAGATTCCACTATTTATTGGTCTCCAGGAGCAGGGTTTCGTTTTGAATCACCATTTGGAACTTTTAGAGGAGTAGTAGCATATGGACAAGTTTCACATGGGAATGAAAATGAAGAAGAGAAGGCGTATTTTAGAAAAGTAAAATATTATTTAAGTTATGGACAAGAATTTTAGGAAAGAAATATGTCAAGATCTCAAAAAATATTTAAAGCAAAAAAAATACTTAAATGGTTTATTATATTTTTTCTTACAACAATATTTTTATTCATTTTTATTACAATAATTATTTTTTATTTTCCCCAAATTATAGGTCATAGACCTATACCTGATAAAATAGTCAACTCTCTTCTTCCGGCAGACTACAAGGTCTATTATCAAAAATTTTACTTGGATTTATCTGCAACCTCTTTTTTTGAAAAAAATATTACTCTCAATTTTAATGATTTTTGTTTTTTTCAACAGAAAGGTGTTTTAGAACTCTGCTTTAAAAAGATTCATATCCCTATGAAAATAAAATTTTATTCCATGCAAATAGATTTACTGGACATAGGAGAAGCAGAGCTTTTAGGTGGAAAAATTTTTTATAAGCTGATAACAACAAAAGAAGGCCAAAAAGAAAAAGAAAAAGAAAAAGAAGAAGATTCACTTGAAAATAAAATCAAACAATTTGAAACCCTCTTTAACAAAACTATAATTAAATCATTAAAGATAGCATTCGATAAGATAGAAATAGAATCAGAGAGAAAAATCTATGATGGAAAACTTGATTTTTATATGGAGATGCCTAAAGATAGTTTAAAGATGAGTCTTAGAGGAGAGAAATGGCAGGGACCTGGCCTAGAGGGAAAAAATAATAATATACAATTTAACATTGCTTCTCTTTATTCTGGAGAAAACAAGCATTCTGGAGAAAACAAGCGTTTACCCATAAAATTCACATTAGATAGCAATATAACATTAATTGCTGGGAAAAAAGTAAATCTTTCACTTCAAAGTTCTACTAAAAATTTCAAAGAAAAAATTTTACCCTTAGAAATAATAGCAAAGGTCAATCTCTATTCAATAAATCAAAACATTGAAAGCCAAGGTACTATTACTCTTAATGAAAAGGCCATTAAAGGATTAATACAAATAGAGGTGCAAATACCATTTTCAACTTTATTAATGAAAACTACGAAACCTTCATCAAATATAAAAAATAAAAATAAAAATAAAAATGAAAAATATAATATCTCAATAAGAGAATGCTTATTTTCTTATACCTATGGTGATTTTAAATATTTAATTACCTCTCAAGGAGAGATCAAATTAGATTGCAAGATGAAAGGCAAATCAAATGCATTTTTTTTTGATAAAAATAAAAACAAACTTTTTTTACCTATTATAGATTCTGAAGTCTCATTAAAAATGGAAATAAAAAATGTAGAAAAAATAATAAATGGTCAATTGAAAGCGCGGATATTGCCTTTTAATAGCAAACTACTTCAAGGCCAAGGATTAGTCGAAATCAAATTTAATAATCAATTAGACAAATTAACTCAAGGTGAAGGTCTTGAAGGAAATGGCAATCTCAAAATTCGATTTAAAGATTTTCAAGTTGTTCAGACCATTTTAAATAATAATAATCAAAAATTTTTCATCCCCGCTCCTCTTCATATTTTAAGAGGTCCTTTTGATATTGAACTTCAAGGAAAAATTTTTAAAGATCATTTTTTATCGCTACTTTTTAATGTAAAAACTGATCTTGCTGCTGAAAATGAGGTCTT
>JADGAM010000180.1 GCA_015232015.1 Oligoflexia bacterium
AGGAAAAAGAAATAAAGAAATAAAGAAATAAAGAAATAAAGAAATAAAGAAATAAATAAATGAAATAATGATGAAAGTTATTACGTATCTAAAAAATTATCAGCAACTTACTTTTCTTGACAGCATTGATCTAACAAAAAATAAAAAGATCGAATTAGAATTAATTTTATCAACTAAAGAGCTATCACTTCTGGGAATTTTAAATTTACAAGAATTGATTTTTTTAGCAAAGGAATGCAAGAAGCGTAGTTATATATCAAAAATTTTTTAGAAATTGATATTTTGATGACAGAAAATATCTTTGATAAATTTAAAATTTATTTTCAAGAATTAAGTTCAAATGATATCTTTACTTTTTTTAATGCCGTAAGAATCAAGGATTTGGGAGTATTAAAATATATTTCAGATATGTATCCTGCACTTAAAATTCAATTAATTTTAGACAATGGCCCTCATAATTTAGAGGGAATTTCTGCCTTTGTTGATTTAATAGGGGAGAGATTAGAAAGGGTGATTGTCTCTTCGCAATTATCAAAAGATTCACTAATTTCATATGCAAAACAAGTTAAAATTCCCTTAGAGATTTTGGTTTTAGGCAGGATAATGCTATTTTATACTCCTCGAAAATTACTTTCATTTATTGAAGATTTGAGAGCTCAAAGGGAGAGTGAGTTAGAAGGAAAATATGTAGAAGCAAACAGTGAAGAGAGTTTTCATAATGATTTTCAAATTATAGAAAACATTCATGGGACAATCATGTTCTACCCTAAAGATCTTTGTTTGCTTTCGTATGTAGATTATTTTTGTAACAATATTGATCTCATTAATATAAGAATCGATTTAAGGGAAGATAATAAGATTAACCTTTTAAAAGATATCTTGATTTATCTTGGACGCCATTTTGATAAAAATGATGACAATTATGTCAATAATGAATTGTTAGAAAATATTAAAAGAAAATACAAAAAAACTGTTATTAGAGGTCATATAGAAGGAAATAAAACTGACTTAATTTTTAAAAAATTAAAAAATCATCATTTGAATGCAAGTAAAAAACAGTCTGATAGTGCATATATTGGAAGAGTATTAGAAACTGAAAAATCAAATTATATTGTAGTGATGATAGAAAATAAAAATGCTTTAGTAAAACTAGGAGATAGAATTAAGATCATTAATCCTCTAGGAAAAGAAATTTTATTTGATATAAAAAAAATGGAAAAAATTGATAATAATCAATGTGTAGAAATAGCAAAATACAATGATTTAATATTGTTACAATTTAGCAAAGGAGTTTCTCCCGGTTCTTTGGTATACTTTAGTATATTTTTATAAAGAATAAATTTTCAAGACCCGATAAATTGCTATAGCCTTTAAGAAAATAACAACAGGAGGAATTATATGGCACAAGAAGAAGATGATGATGTAGGTGAAGGAGAAGAAAGTAGTGATTTAGAAATACAAGATGATATGTTTCTAACTTTTAGAATTGCAGATGAATCGTATGCAATAACAATTTATACTGTATCTGAAATTATTAGAATGGTAAAAATTACTCCTATTCCAGAGGTTTATGATTTCATGAAGGGAGTAATTAATCTCAGAGGGAAAGTTATCCCAGTTATGGACATAAGATTACGAATGGGTTTTAAGGAAAAGGAATATGGTGACCGTACTTGTGTTGTAGTTGTGAACGTAAAAGGATTGGATTTAGGAATAATTGTAGATAGTGTTACGGAGGTATTAAATATCCCACGCTCAAATATTGATCCTGCTCCTAATATAAGAATGGCAGAGGTAGATGGAAATCCTGAATACAAAAAGCAAAAGTATGTATCAGGAATTGGTAAAATGGATGATGGAATAAAAATAATTATTGATCTAGAAAAATTGGTTTTCGATTACGATGCAGGCAAATTTCAAGAGATGATTAAAGAGGTAAAAGAAACAAAGGAAGCAAAAGAAGCTAAAGAAATAAAAGGAATCAAAGTAGGAAAAACAAAAGAGATCAAAGAAGTAAACGTGATAGAAGAACCAAAAGAATCAAAAGAATCAAAAGTTGCCTAATTAAATAATCAATTATAAACTCTAGTTTTAAGTCTTAAATATAATTTTACATACAATTATTTTTTGTTGTTAGGAGAAAGATTTTTATGACCATTGTTGAAAATAATTTACCATCACTAAATGATCTAACGTCACACTCAAAGAGAAGAGGATTTTTATTTCAAAGTTCAGAGATATATGGAGGCATTGGTGGATGTTGGGATTATGGTCCTTTAGGGGTAGAATTAAAAAATAATATTAAAGAGAGTTGGTGGAAGGCCATGACTTTAAGAGAAGATATAGAGGGAATTGATGCTTCGATACTGATGAATCCAACTGTATGGGAGGCATCAGGACACGTTGAAAGCTTTCATGATCCAATGGTTGATTGTAAGAAATGTAAATCTCGCTTTCGTGCCGATAAAGTAGATTTAAATAAGGCGTGTCCAGTGTGTGGAGAAAAAAATTCTTACACAGAAGCAAGAAATTTTAATTTAATGTTTAAAACTCAAGTTGGTCCAATGGAAGATACATCTTCTATTGCCTATCTAAGACCTGAAACGGCCCAAGGAATTTTTGTAAATTTTTTAAATGTACAATCAACTATGAGAAAAAAAATTCCATTTGGAATTGCTCAAATTGGTAAAGCATTTAGGAATGAAATTACCCCTGGGAATTTTATTTTTAGATTGAGAGAGTTCGAACAAATGGAGATGCAATACTTTTTAAAACCAGGCACTCAACTTGAAGCGTTCGAGGAATGGAAAAAAATTCGTTTAGATTGGCACAAAGAGAATGGAATTCGTCCAGAGAAACTTCGCTATCATGTACATGAAAAACTTGCTCATTATGCAGATCACGCAGTTGATATTGAGTTCGAATTTCCTGCGGGCTGGGACGAAATGGAAGGGATACATTCGCGAACTGATTTTGATTTGAGACGCCATCAAGAATTTTCAAAGAAAAATTTGCAGTATGTGGATCAACTTGATAATAATAATAAATACACAGCATTTGTTGTGGAGACATCAGTTGGTCTTGATCGCACAATACTTGCAGTAATGTGTGATGCTTATAGAGTGGAAAATCCTGGCGATAAAGAAAGTGAACGAGTGGTAATGAGATTTAAGAAAAAACTCGCACCTATAAAAGCTGCAATTTTACCATTGATGAAAAAACCAGAACTAGAAGAAATAGCGATGAAGCTATTTAAAGATGTTCAATTATTTTGTCGAGCTGAGTATGATACATCTGGTTCTATTGGAAAGAGATATCGTAGACAAGATGAGATAGGAACTCCTTACTGCATTACTATTGATTATGATACATTAACTGACCATGCTGCTACAGTAAGAGACAGAGATTCAATGAAACAGGAAAGAATTTCTCTGGATAAGTTATCACTGTATTTAAAAGACAATTTACTTTAAAATCTATATTGAAATTATAATCTTATTTATTATGAAATTTTTCGGAGGTTATCTACTAATGAAGAAATGGGTTTATGCTTTTAATTCAAAAAAAACAGATGGAAATAGAGATCAAAAAGATCTTTTAGGTGGAAAAGGTGCAAATTTAGCTGAGATGTCTGCACTTGGACTTCCAGTTCCTCCAGGGTTAACAATTACTACCGAAGCTTGCATCGATTATTACAAACAAGGGAAAAAAATTAATAACGATATTAAAGAACAAGTAAAGAGTGAGATTAAAAATCTAGAACAAATGCTTGGAAAAAAATTTGGCGATGATAAAAATCCTCTACTAGTTTCAATTCGTTCAGGTGCTAGAGTATCTATGCCAGGAATGATGGATACAGTTTTAAATCTTGGTTTAAATGATAAAGCAGTTGAGGGACTTGCTCTCTTAACAGAAAACCCAAGATTTGCTTGGGATTCATACCGACGTTTTATTCAGATGTTTTCAGACGTTGTTATGCAAATCGATAGCGATTTGATGGAACATGAATTAGAACACATGAAAAAAAGTAAAGGCGTAAACAATGATACAGATTTAAATGCTGATGATCTTAAAAAATTAGTGGATATTTTTAAGAGCATAGTTCAGAAGGAAACAGGATTTCCTTTCCCTCAAGATCCAACTGAACAATTGTGGCTTTCTATTGGAGCAGTATTTGGTTCATGGAATAATAATCGCGCAATGGACTATCGTAATCATTATGGTTACTCTCATGAGTGGGGAACAGCTGTAAATGTTCAATCAATGGTATTTGGTAATATGGGTAATGATTGTGCTACTGGTGTTTGCTTCACTCGTAACCCATCTACCGGAGAAAGAGCGTTATACGGTGAGTATTTAGTAAATGCTCAAGGTGAAGATGTGGTGGCCGGTATTCGCACTCCAGCTCCAATTGATGATAACAATAGAAACGATAGTAATCGTCATGAAAAAAGCTTAAAAGAAATTATGCCCAAAGCATATAGTGAGTTAGTTGAAATCTATAATAAATTAGAAAACCATTATAAAGATATGCAAGATATGGAATTTACCATCGAGAAAAATAAATTCTATATGCTACAAACTCGAAATGGTAAGCGTACAACATTAGCTGCTATTAAAATTGCAGTTGATTTAGTAAATGAAAAATTAATTACTAAAGACGAAGCAATTTTAAGAGTGAGACCAGATGATTTAAATCAATTACTACATCCAAGATTAGATCCAAATGCAAAAAGACATACTTTAGCAAAAGGTCTTCCAGCATCTCCTGGCGCTGCTGTTGGAAGAATTTGTTTAACTCCAGAGAAAGCTTTGGAATATAAAAATGCAAAAGATAAAGCATTACTTGTAAGACTAGAAACTAGTCCAGAAGATTTAGCAGGAATGATTGCAGCTGAAGGTATTCTAACTGCCAGAGGAGGAATGACCTCTCATGCAGCAGTGGTTGCTCGTGGTATGGGTAAACCTTGTGTTTCTGGTTGTGGTGCACTTCATGTTGATTATAAAGCAAAATCTGCAACTATCGATGGTAAAAATTATAAAGAAGGTGATTGGTTAACTATTGATGGTGGAACAGGTGAAGTTATCGAAGGAAAAGTACCAACTATAGAAGCTGGTATCTCTGATGATTTTGCAGTTTTCATGAAATGGGCAGACGATACCAGAAAGCTAAGAATTAGAACCAATGCGGATACTCCTCATGATGCAACAGTTGCAATTCAATTTGGCGCTGAAGGAATTGGTCTTTGTAGAACAGAACATATGTTCTTTGCTAATGATAGAATATTAGCAGTTCGTGAAATGATCTTTGCCGAAAATACTCCAGATAGAGAAAAAGCTCTAGCAAAATTACTTCCATTCCAAAGAGATGATTTTATCGGAATCTTTAGAGCAATGAATGATAAACCAGTTAACATTCGTCTTCTAGATCCTCCTCTACATGAGTTCTTACCTCATGAAAAACACGAAAAAGAAGATTTAGCTAAAGCACTAGGAATTACTGTTCAAGCAGTAGATTTGCGTATTGAAGGTCTACATGAATTTAATCCCATGCTAGGACACCGTGGTTGTCGTTTAGCAATTACTTATCCTGAAATTTATAAAATGCAAGTGAGAGCGATTATCGAAGCTGCTATACAGGTATCTGACGAAGGAATTAAAGTTCATCCTGAAATTATGATTCCGCTGGTAATTTCCAAAGCAGAATTAGCAATATTACGTAAAGATGTTATTGAAGTTTCAGAAGAATGCTTGAAAAAAGCTGGCAAAAAAATTCCTTATAAAGTTGGAACTATGATTGAAATTCCACGTGCAGCTCTTACTGCCGCAGAGATTGCCACTGAAGCAGACTTCTTCTCATTTGGGACTAATGATTTAACTCAAACTACTCTTGGCGCCTCAAGAGATGATGCTGGAAAATTCTTACCAATATACGTAGAAAAAGGTGCATTAGTAGCTGATCCATTCGTAAATATCGATGAAACTGGAGTTGGAATTTTAGTTAAGATGGCCACAACTGAAGGCAGAAAATCTAATCCAAAAATTCACGTAGGTATTTGCGGTGAACATGGTGGGGATCCAAAATCAATTGAATTCTGTCATAGGACAGGTCTTGATTATGTAAGTTGTTCTCCATTTAGAGTTCCTATCGCTCGCTTAGCTGCAGCTCAAGCATCAATTAAGGAGAAGCAAAACAATAAGTAAATAAGTAGTAGATGTGAATGAACTACAAAAAATTATTATTGATATCATGAAGATCCAGCACTTCGATTCTATAGCGGTCGCAGTGCTGGATTTTTCTTCAAAAAAATTTCAAAGCATTGAGTATTGTTGTAAAAATTTTTATATAGGTCCTCATGATAATGACTTATTAATTTTTGATTTGGCCAGTATCACAAAGCCACTTACTAATGGAGTTGTGGCATTAAAATATCCACAGTATTTTCTAGATAATCAACAATTAAAATTATTATTAAATCATCGAGCGGGTTTTCCAAGTGGAGGACGCTTATCAAAAAGAACGTGGAGAGAAGATATTTTTTCTTATAATATTTCTGTCACTCCCCCCGCATCCACCAAATATTCAGATTACTCTGCAATTAGATTGATGCTAGAACTTGAGAAGTGTTCTGGCAAATCTTACAAAGAACTTTTAAGTGATGACCAAGGTTTTTTAGGAGGTAATGGAATTTATTTCTGGAAAGATTTAAATGATTCTTTAAGAGCAAAAACAGCACCAACTGGCGAACGTAATAAAAAAATAATTCAAGGTGAAGTAAATGATGATAATGCTTTTGTAATTGATGAGTTTTTATCTCATGCTGGATTATTTGCAAGTGCAGATTCACTCTGCAAAACCTTACTCTACTTAAATCAAAAATATAATTTATTACAAGTAATGAGACAGGAATTTTCAAAAATTAATGAACAAAAACAAAGTGAGCGCTTTATTTTAGGTTGGGATAGAGTTGAAGATCTAAGCAAAACTTTGGCAGGCATTGGTGCCTCTGAACACACCTTTGGACATCTAGGATTCACAGGAACATCGTGTTGGATTGATTTAAAGAAGAACTTCGGTCAAGTAATCCTTACAAATGCTACTCAAAAATACTCATATTCCAGAGAGAATTTGAATTTACTACGACAAGAAATAGGAAAATATCTTTGGAGTAATGGTAAATCCATCTTAAATTAACTATCCTATAAGAAACTGTCTCTTTTCAAACAGTTTCTTAAGTGAGCAGACAGCTGTTATTAACTTTAATTATGAATTAACTATTTTATAGATGGATTTATAGATGGATTTAAAATATTTAGTTGAGGCAGATCAATTAAGAGGTCAAAAAGAAAAGTTTTCACGTATCTTTTTTTATCGTATTTGCGGTACTGGAATGGGAGGAGCGGCCACTCTGCTTAAAGAGAGTGGTTACGATGTAGAAGGAGGTGATATAGAGTTTTATCCTCCGATGAGTGATTACTTAAGATCATCAAATATTAAATGTCATCATTTAAAAGATGTCACTGATGAATATCTTAAAAGTTTTGATTTAATTATCATGGGTAATGTTGTGGCCAGAGGTTGTGAGCACGCTAGAAGAGTTGAACAATTAGCAGTACCATTTACTTCTTTTCCCTGTGCGATCGGTGCACTTTTTTTGGCCAATCAAAATGTTGTAGGTATTGCAGGTACTCATGGCAAAACTACCACCACTTATTTTTTAGTACAACTCTTTAACAAACTTGGTTTTAGACCGGGATATCTAGTAGGGGGAGTATTACCAAATAAAAACTCTGCGGCCATGGGAGATGGAAGTTATTTTTTCATTGAATCCGATGAATATGATAGTGCCTATTTTCATAAGATGTCCAAATTTCATTTCTATTATATTGATCATTTAATACTAACTTCCCTAGAGTATGATCATGCAGATATTTTTGAATCAATTGATGCTATTGAAGGGGAATTTTCCAGGTTGATTCCAAAGGTCACTAAATCATTTATTATAAATAGTGATTATAAATCAGCATTAAAATTACATGATAGTGTTAGTAATGAGAATAAGGATAAGAACAAGAATATTAAAGGCCATTGGTCCTATTATGGAGAGAGTTCTAAACAAGGACCACATGCCAGTGACATAATTCCAAAAGAAGATGGCAGTGAATTTACATTAATTCTAAATGGGAAAAAAGAAAATTTTAAAACTAATATCACAGGCAAACAAAATATTTTAAATCTTTCAGCGACCATTATCCTGGCCTATAATGAAAAAATTGCTATTGAAAAAATAAAAAATGCCGTGATATCTCTAGAGATGGTAAAACGAAGGCAAGAGGTAAGAGGAAAATACAAGGGGGCAATAGTAATTGATGATTTTGCTCATCATCCTACAGCTGTGAAATTAACTATTGAAAATGTGCGTATTCGCTATCCTGATAAAAAAATGTTAGTAGTCTTTGCTCCATCATCGGCCACCGCTAGAAGTTCAATATTTCAACAAGAATTTTTTGATTCCTTAATGATTAAAAATAATGGCGCAGATGAAGTTATTTTGATAACTCCTCCCAAATCATCAAACATAAAACATGCTGGTAATTTAGATTGTTATTTATTA
>JADGAM010000181.1 GCA_015232015.1 Oligoflexia bacterium
TAGAAGCAAATGATTTAGTAAAGTGCATTGAGCTTGCAGAATTATGGTGCAAAATTACTTCTATGTGTGGTGACCCTGCTTTTATTAAAGAAGAGTTAGCACTTAAAAAAGCACTACTTTATTTTAAAGAATTAGAGTTGGAAGGATTACTTTTATATTCTTCGGTAGCAGGCGAGGTGCAGGCCTTTACCATTTTTAGTAAATTAAATGATGACACCGCAGATATTCACTTTGAAAAATCAAATATTGAAATTCATGGGGCATCTCAAATTATAAATTGGGAAACAGCAAAATACCTTGCCAATAGATACAAATTTTTAAATAGAGAGCAAGATTTAGGAATCCTTGGTTTAAGGCAAGCAAAAAAATCCTACGCGCCTGAGTTTGTTTATCGCTCCTATATTCTAAAACGTAAATAAATAATCAATAAAACTTCTGACTTTTAAATTCATCTCAACAAATTCTTCCAAAGGATTACTTAAAAGCGTAATACCTCCTCCTGAACCATAGGAAAAAGAAAGGTTCTTAGAATTGCTATTGTCATTGCAATCCACGCTATTAAAGTTAGAATCGATAGTAGCAGAACGAATGTTTATGGATGCTTCTTTGAGATCTTTGTGAAAAATAATCGTTGATCCAGTATAAAATCCTCGAGGAATAGGTTCCAGTTGAGAAATAATTTTCATTACTCTTTTCTTTGGAGCACCGGTAATGCTACCGCCGGGAAAGATTTTTTTTAAAATATTAAATAAATTGCAATGTGAACTCAAATCCACTTTGATGACAGAGTATTGATGTAAAATGTTTGGAACTTTTAAACATGCTTTTTTTTGTATTACCACTGCCTTGGTTTTTTCTATGCTTGAAAGATCATTGCGAAGAAGATCAGTTATCATATTTAATTCACCACTATTTTTTTTACATGAAAGTAATTTCTTTTTTAGATCTTCTTCGGAATTAAAATCATTGTTTTTAATTTTTAGTGAACCCTTTATTGGCATAGAAATTAGCGAGAATTGTTTTGTATTGTTTTTTTTTATTTTAAATAAACATTCTGGAGAGTTACTATAAAAAATTTTGTTTAATACAGGGATGTTTGTTATGTTGGCATAAGCACCAGTCATTGATAAAAAATCATTCTTGTTACTTATGATATTTGCAAAGATATATTGAAGCAATAATTGTTTTGTAGAATTTAATGTAAATTTATGTTCAAATGTTAAATTGAATTGATAACAGTTACCGGCCAGTAATTCCATATATCCTTTCTCGAAAATTTCCAAATATTTTTTGAAGCAAACTCCTTCAATCTTAGCAGGAGTTAATTTGATTTTATTAATAGCTTCACCTGAAAAATGTTTTTTGAGAAAATGATTATTAAAAAAATTTGATTTGTTATATTCTAATTCAATGGCCAAAGGAAAATTTTCAGAGAGTTGTTCTTTTTTAGAGTTATTAAAGCTTAAAATTTCTCCAAAATCGTAAGAAAGAATTATGATCTTTGGGTTATTATGATATTGATTAATTTTATATGATTGTAATCTTTTCTTAATATTACAAATAGGATATTTCTCTAAGTTATTTGTAATTAAATTTAAGCGAGAATTTTTATAGTAAATAAACCCTTGAACTAAATCGTGATAGATAATCCATGATTTAGTTTTTTGAAATGGAAGGATTGTAAAAAAATTATTCCACATTACTTTATTATGTCATTACGATATTACGATATTATGATCGATAGTAATCGTTATTATAATTAATGGCCGGATTATTATTGTTCTTGGGATTATTATTATAGGATAATTCATCATATTCTTGAGGGGCCAAATTAACAAAGCTTGTGTAGGGACCTCGCCAGCCAAGTTTTATAATTCCAGTTTCTCCCGACCTATTTTTTCCAATAATAATTTCGGCGACATTTTTTTCTTTTGAAGTATCTGGATAGTAAAAATCATCTCGGTAAACAAGAAGAACTACGTCTGCATCTTGCTCTAGAGAACCAGACTCTCTTAAATCTGATAATGTAGGTTTCTTATCAGCTCTAGATTCCACACTTCTATTTAACTGTGAAAGAGTTATAACCGGACATTCCAGTTCTTTGGATAAGATTTTTAAACCTCGAGAAATTTCTGCAATTTGTTGTTCTCTTGAAGGGTTTCCTGTATGAGAACGCATTAATTGGATGTAGTCTATAATTACAACACCCAACCCATTTTCGGCCTTGATTTTTCTACATTCACTTTGAATATCAAGAATGGTGATATTACCTTCATCATTTATGTAGATAGGATAGTTGGCCAATGTTTGCACTGTGGAGCCAATTTGTTTCAACTCGTGCTCATTTAAGCTTTTTGTTCTAAGTTTTTTTGCATCAATCTTAGCGTAGCTTGAAAGTATTCTTAAGGATAATTCATTGGCAAGCATCTCGAGGGAAAATATTGCAACAGGAAGTTTGGATTGTTCAACACTATTCATAGCAATGTTTAATGCCAGAGAGGTTTTTCCCATACCAGGTCTTGCAGCAACAATTACTAATTGACCGGCCTGAAGACCTAGTAGTTTTGAGTCTAAGAAGTCAAAGCCTGTAGATAATCCGACAAGTTCTCCCAATTTTCGATCATTATTTTCTAAATCAGTTAAATTTTCAACCAAGCATGCAGAGAGCTTTTTCATACTCCCTGTCTTCACCTCTTGGGTTATTTTAAAGAAAGTGCTTTCCACCTTTGCTAAAAAATCTTTAGTATCTCCACTGAAAGTGTGTGCTTCTTGCACAATCTTATGAGACATTTTTATTACATTTCTTAAAATAGATTTTTCTTTAACAGTTTTAGCGTAATAGTAGATATTGGCAGAGGAAGCTTGTTCTTCATGAATATTAAGAATAAATTCTTGACCTTTAAGCTCTTCGTTTCCTAAAGTTTCTAATTTTCCAATATCGCTAAGACGAGTACAGACAGTTACGTAATCGACTGGCCTTGAAGCAAATATTATATCCATAATGCTTTCAAAAACTACTCGATATTGAGGATGAAAAAAATCTTCTTTTTTTATATTTAAATCATTGATTTCGTCGTGAGCATCACTATCTATAAGAAGACAACCAAGGAGAGATTTTTCAGCAAGTAGATCGTGAGGGAGTTCTTGGGTTTCAATCATATTTAAAAATTACTTTTATTCTGATTTTTTATTTTTTGATTTACCTTTTTTTTGGTCAATTTTTTTATTTTCTTTTTCGGGAGCAGCAGAGGGAGAAGATTCATTAGAATTGGAAGTACTAGCTGTCATTTCATCGTCTTCACTAGAAGGTATTAAAGTATTTTGTTCTGTTATAGCTGCTTTGTTTTGCTCTTCTTCTTTTTTTGCTTTTTTCTTTGAGGCAGTTTTATTTTTTATTTCCTCAACTTGCTTTGGATCCATTAAAACTTTAGCAGAGAATGTTGCTTCAACATCAGCAAATATTTTTACTCTAATATCAAATGTTCCTAATTCTTTAATAGGGGAATCTGTATGGATCCATTTTCTTTCAATTTCAATATCTCTATTTTTTAATTCTTGTGTGAGCTCAGTAGTTGAGACAGTCCCAAATAATTTTCCATTACCACCAACACGCTTAGCAAATTCAATAACAACACCATCAATTTTTTGCTTTAAAAGTATGGCAGCATCTCTTTGGGCATTAACTTTTTTTAATAATCTACGTTTTTGATCTTCTACAAACTTTTTATTAGCTTCATCTGCTAATACAGCAAATTTTTTTGGGATTAAGTAATTTCTTGCGTATCCAGCAGTTACTGCAACTATATCACCAACGTTTCCTAAATTTTTAACATGTTCTTTTAATATAACTTTCATTTTTATCTCCTAATGGTCTCTATTTTTTTCCTATATCATTATCATCTTTTTTCTTATTGTCCGAGTTATTTCCATCCTTTTTTTTGTCATTATCTTTTTCCTTATTTTCTTTTTTTTCTTCCCTCTCTTCTTCTTCCTCCTCGTCCTCTTCTTCTTCTTTTTCTTCTTCCTTCTCTTCTTTCTGTTCATGGAATTTTTTTATTAGGAAGGCCCTGAAATCTACCCATAAATCAAATAAACCTACTAACGCCAGAATCCAATAACTAGTAATTACTGTAAGCACAATAAGTAAAGAACGAAAAAACCCCTCAAGTTTTAATAAATCGAATAACTCGATTAAAATACCAAAACCTTGAAAAAAATAAAACAGGCCGAGGCAGAATAACAAATTTTTAGCGATTATTCCAATGTTTTGATGGATGTGCGAACCAGCGAGCATGAGAGCAAGTAACGTTATAAGTGGCCAAATAAAGTAATCTGGTACTTTGAAGTGCAAAAGATCTTTTATATTATATGAATACTCTATTTTATTTTTTGAGCGAACTAAAAAACGAAAGAGCAAAGCTAGATTGATCCATAAAGTAAAAATGACTCCAATAAAGATTGTTAATGGTAACGTCTTAATTACCTCATCTGCTAATAGTTCTGGTCTAGAGAAAACTATTGCCGTTTCTCTCGCTTCTTTATTTTTTTGTGGAAAATATTTTTTTTCATTATTTTTAAATTCAGTTGAAATGTTTTCAACTTTTTTAATTACAAAATCTTTAATACTTCCTTGAATGCTAAGGGACCATAGACCGGTCATCAACGATAATGATAAAAGAATAATAGCAGACGAAATTAATAATCCTTTTATTGGATGGATGTTTCTACTAATTATTTCTGATATAGATATAGAGAAAATAATAGAGAAAAGATAGGCCCAAAAGATTAACTGTTCTCCAAAGATTTTTGTAGCAAAAATAAAAACAAGTACTAAAAGTATCAGCTGGAATAAGATACCTTTTTTTCGACCTTGGAATATTGAGATAAGCGCAAGAGGGGTGGGCGTAAAAATAGAAAGAATAAAACTTAATGATAGAAATATAGAAATACTTCCTAAAAACATAGGAGAAGTATTGTTTATTCTTTGAAAATTAGATCCCATTCTATTTTGATATGCCATACTATAAACATAAATATGAAAAAAGATTTAATTTATTTTACTTAAATCTAATTTAATATGAAGTGCGACCAGAAATATAGCCAATAAGACAAATATTTCTTCCTCGTTTTATAGCAGTTGTTGCGTGTCTTTGATGTTTAGCACACAATCCTGTTATTCTGCCGGGTGAAATTTTTCCAAATTCATTAACTAGCCAAGCATAAGAAGATGGATCTTTCCAGTCAGGATCTGTTTTTTTTGCGCAAAACCAACAAGATTTTTTACGAGAAAACATTCTTCTATCTTTATCTACGTCATGTTGACCTGAATATCTCTTATCTCCATCTTTTACATCAAAATCGTCATCCATTAAATCATCATCGTTAATGCCATCATTTACATTCACATTTTGATTATTGGTCATATATATAATTCCTTATTATTATTTTATAGTAACAATATATAGTATTGTTTATTGAGTTTATATTATTAATTGTTAGCAAAAGGTGATTTATAATTTTTTATAAGATCGTCTTTTGTCTTATATTCATCTGCTTTTATAATCATTGATCTTATAACTCCATCATTAATTCTTAAGCGTCGATCTATTTCAGCATTGGCCAGATTGTTTGCTGTATATAGAAAATAAATATAGCGGCCACGTTTTATATGTCGATCAGTGGGTTGTGCGAAAGTTCTTACGCCCCAATCGTCACTTAAATAAATTTCCCCTTTGTGATCGTGAATGACGCTAGTAATGATGGCCTTAACATCGGCCAATTTTTCGTCGTTTAGATCCGCATGGGCCAAAACAGCTGCTTCGTAAATCATGAATAACTCCTTAAGTCTTGGACACAATAAAAAAATAATTGTGTGCGGTTGTATTACAAAAACCAAAAACAGAATGTAGCACCGTCATGTCATAATAACAATCTTATCTTTTTGTCCTTAATAATTTAATTATCAGAAATTAAAATTAAAACTAAAATTCGTGAGCATAAATTTCATACTGCTCTATATGGTAACTATTTTCTGCTCTAATAACAAAGTTTTTTGAATATTGTTCTTCTAATGTTTCAATTATATCTAATTCTTTTCCACAAAGTTGTGCACTTACTTCTGGGTGTGCATAAACGTATATTTTTTGACTTTTTGCTTTCTTGACAACTTTTATTAATTCTCTAATTAAATCGTAACAGACAGTAATTGGCGACTTAACTCTGCCTGTACCTTCGCAATAAGGACAAGTGTTGCAAAGAATTCTTGTTAATGTCTCTCTTGTTCTCTTTCTTGTCATTTCAACAAGTCCGAGGCCAGAAATAGGAAGGACATTAGTTTTTGCACGATCTTTTTTTAGAACTTCAAGTAATGCTTGGTAAACAGTATCACGATGTTCTTCTTTATCCATGTCTATAAAATCGATAATTATTATGCCACCGCAATTTCTTAATCGTAATTGGTAAGAAATCTCTTTTACTGCTTCAAGATTTGTTTTTAATATTGTTTCTTCTAAAGTCTTCTTTCCAACGTATTTTCCTGTATTGACGTCAATTGATACTAAAGCTTCAGTTTGATCAACGTTAATTGAACCTCCGGATTTAAGATATATTTTGTTATTTATACCTCGTTCAATCTCTAGCTCAATACCATAGTGCTCAAATATTGGAGTATCTTCAGAGTATTGACGAACTTTGCTCTTCATAGAGAGTAAATATTTATTTATAAACTTTTCAACTTGATGGTAAACACCTTTGCTATCAACAATAATGGCATCAACATCTTCATCTGTGATATCTCTCAGTACCCTTTGAATAAAGGTCAAATCTTTGTAGATCATGGCTGGTGCTTTGGCCTTACTCGATTTTCTTAATAGATCCTTCCATATCTTAACCAGCATATTAAAATCTGCTTTGAGTACTTTGTATGATTGGCTTTCTTAAAGCAGAAACTTTTTTGTTGTTACTCTTTTTTATTACTGTTTTTTTCTCTTTTGTTTTCATAATTCCTTCGTCATTATAATAAAAGTGTTAAAAGTTTATATTCCCTCACCCACTGAAATTTGTGGTAACATTTTATATACCAAAAAATTGACCAAAACAAACAATTATTTATTACTTCTTAATTTTAAAGGAAGCCTCATGAATAAAAAAAATAAAAAAATAAAAATTTTAAAAATAAATTATAACTATTTTTTTAACCTTATAACAATCACATCTTTCATTTTTATATTAGTATTCTCAACTTTTATACAAATTAAAAATGTTAAAGCACAAGATAGTGGAGGAGGAGATGGAGGAAAAGATCAGATACTTGAAAGCACTATTAGTGATATTTCTATAGTTGCAGGAGCAGGTGTAGGTGGTGCCATTCTTGGACTATCCACTCTATCTTTCACAGATGAACCTAGAAAACATTTAAAAAATATCTTGATTGGCGCTTCTGTAGGAGTGATAGTTGGTGTAGCAATAGTCATCTGGGCACAGGCAACTAAAACTCAAGACCAATATTCATCTAATAAAAAAAATATCTTTATTAATGATCAATTTTATCTTGGAAATAAGACAAAAGATTTTTTCACCAGTGAAAGAATTGCATGGCATACAGAAGTAGTTTCTGAATATATTTCCAATTCAAAAATTAACTCCTCTACTATTTTTAAAACCATCTTGTTTTCAAAAACATTTTAAAAAAAACACCCTGCTATACAACAATAACTTAATTTTGCCATTCTTCTATTGTAGTATTGAATTTTGTAGTTTATTTCTTAAAATAGGGTTTGATTTCCTACGAAAGCCATTTTCGGCATTTGCCAAAACGCTGTCAATAGGATCACCAATGCCAGCGTGCGCGACGGAAGTCATGATCGCACAGGCGTGCAGATTAATTAAGTTTAGTTTAAAACTTTTTTATGGATAATATATATGGCCAAAGAATTAATTATTAACCAGACACTAAACGAACAACGTGTCGCTTTAATCGAAAATGGAGAAATTTTAGACTTCTTAATCGATAGAGGCGGTGACGATGGTGGCAATCAACCTATCGTGGGAAATATTTACAAAGGTAAAGTACTAAGAGTTTTACCCGGAATGCAATCAGCATTCGTAGATATCGGACATGAAAAAGCAGCATTTCTATATGTTGATGACGCTTATATCCCCACTCTTGAAGAACAAAGAGAGATGCTAAAAAACAAGTTAAAAGAAGAAGAGATTAAGACTACTCAAAACATAGGCAAAGTAATTCCTGATGAAATGAGTACGTTTACTGAATCAGTTCTTAAACTTCGCAAAGACATCTCTATAGATTCAATTTTAAAAGAGGGAAAAGATATAATTGTTCAAGTAGCAAAAGAACCTCTTGGTAGTAAAGGGCCTCGAGTTACAAGACATATTACCTTGGCCGGTAGACATATTGTTTTCATGCCGTTCATTGAACATACTGGTGTTTCACGTAGAATCCAAGATGAGGCAGAACGTAATCGCCTTAAAGAGATTCTTGATTCTATTCGTCCAGAAGGGAAAGGGATCATTGCAAGAACTGTTGCTGAAACCCAATCATACAAAGTACTCAAAGCAGATTTTAATATGCTGGTTAAGATATGGAAGGATCT
>JADGAM010000182.1:0-8055 GCA_015232015.1 Oligoflexia bacterium
CAATAAAATTTGGAACCTTATTTACTCCAACTATTCGATGACTAAAAGTATCTAGTAATTCTTGTTGTAATTCTTGCTGAGAATTCCTATTATTTTTTTCTACGTTTTCTTTGTTTTTATTATTAGTAATATTTGAAATAATTGTTGATGTTGTTGCAGGTAATTTTTCTTTGTATTTTTCTTTTAAAGATTCATAAGCTAATGATGATTTTTCATCAACTGGATTTTTATTTTCATAGAGCATATAACGAGCTATTTCTGTAAATGCAGGTGCAGCAACAATATTTCCGTAATATTTATTATTTTGGGGACTATCAATATAAACAAAGATTACAAATTTTTTATCAGACCCGATGTTTATTGGATATCCTACAAAGCCTGAAATGTATCCGCTATATCCTCCATTGGGACTGGCCTTTTGAGCGGTAGCAGTTTTTCCGGCGATTTGAAAATGTGCTAATTGAGCATTTGTACCCGTTCCTTTTTCAACGGCCTTTTGAAGCATTTTACTCATGCTATTGGCAATATCTTCAGAGATGATCCTTTCATATTTTATTTTTGAAGGTTCATTTATTTTTATAATAGTGGGTTGAACAAGTTTTCCTCCATTTGCAATAGCAGAGTAAGCAGTTAAAACTTGTATTCCAGTTACTGCAATTCCTTGACCGAAACTAATGTTACTTAAAACTAATGGACTAACATTTTCTTTATTAATAAAAATACCTCGAGATTCACCTGGAATTTCAATACCCGTCTTTTCACCAAAATTAAATTTTTTTAAAGTTCGTTTTAAGAAAGGAAATGTAACATCAAATGCAATTTTTGTTATGCCTACATTTGAACTATGTTGAATAATTTCACTTACACTTAACCACTCAAATTTTTCACTTGATTCTGCTTCGCTAATGATGTGATCTTCTACTCTCATCTGTCCTCGCTCGCAATAATAAGAGGATGATGATGTGGCAATCTTATTTTCCAGAGCAGAAATTACTGTTATTGTTTTAAGAATAGATCCAGGTTCGATGGGATCACTAATAAAAGATAATTTTCTATTTTCAATATTTCCATCTTTTAGATTATTTGGATCAAAGGTTGGGTAATTGGCCATTGCCAATATTTCTCCAGTTTCTGCATTCATCACTCCAATGCCACCACTCAAAGCTTTGTTATTTACCACTGTTTCTTTTAAGATTTTTTCTACTAAGGCTTGCAGATCTTTTTCAATAGAAAGATAAATATCTTTGGCGTC
This sequence comes from Oligoflexia bacterium, assembly GCA_015232015.1. Lineage (GTDB taxonomy): Bacteria > Bdellovibrionota > Bacteriovoracia > Bacteriovoracales > Bacteriovoracaceae > JADFZW01. The sequence goes on from JADGAM010000182.1 coordinate 1,253, forward strand.
CTCTTCTGTTTTCGTCATTTCAAATTTAATTGGTCGCCCTTTAGCATCTTTAAGATACTTGGTGATCTTAGCATCTCCTCTTAATTCTTTATCAAATTTAAATTCAAGACCTGCTAACCCTACATTATCAAGACCAACAAAACCTAAAGTCTGAGACAATAAATCATTGTTAGGATAAAACCTGGAGGGTTCAGGAGAAATAAAAATATTTTCTAATTCGCTAATTTTTTCTAATTGTTCATTAGTTAATTTTATTTTTCTTGCAATCCAAGTGTAACGATTTCGATTAGCAGTTTTCTTTTTTATTTCTGTTAAATTTAACTTTGGAATTATTTTAACTAATTTTTTATAATTTTCGTTTTGATTAACAAAATCTTCGTTTTTAGGAATTGTAAAAATAGAATAAGTTTGAATATTAAGTGCTAGAGGATTTCCATTGCGATCATAAATGTTTCCTCTTTTGGGATAGATAATGTCTTCACGGAGTAATTGATTTTTGGCATAAGTGTTAAGTTTTTTATTGACCACAACTTGAATGTAAAATGCTTTACTAATGATAAGAATAAATAAAAAAACAAATAGTATAAACACTAGGCTAATTTTATCTTTATCTTTAATAAATAATAAGGGTTTTTTCTTTTTTTGTTCTGGCATTTTGATCATAAAAAAAATTCCTTATTTAGGCCCTAAACTCCCGTTCCTTTTATAACAATAATTTGTTTTTCTTTTGGTCGCTCCATTTGATATTTTTTAGCAAGGCCATTTAAATTTTTAACGGACATTAATTTTGCTTTATATGCATGTAATTCTTTATTTTCATATTGAGATACTTCAATATCTTTGTTTATTTCATAATATTTGTAATCTGATTCAATTCGTTTCATTCTACAAAAGACCATAAAGGTGGCCAAGATGGAGATACAAAGTACTATAGGCAAAATCGAAGTATGAAAAATGTTTTTTAATTTAAAGTTTTTCGTATAGGTCAAAATTTGGCGAAAAGAATTTAATATTTGTATTAATTTAAATTTAGAAGTTAATCTATTAATACAAGCGAAATTAAGGATATGTTGATTTACTCCATTTTCTATCATTTGCTCCTCCTTCAGTCTTCTCTATAACTCTTAGTTTAGCACTCCTTGAGCGTAAATTATTTTTTATTTCTTCTTCAGAGGGAATAATAGGTTTTTTAGTTAAAATTGAGCAATTTTCTTTGTTTTTTTCTTTGATTTCCTTAAAAGTCTGCTTAACAATTCTGTCTTCTAGAGAATGAAAACTAATGCAAACCAATCGACCATTATTTGAAAGCAAATCAAACAATTTGGGTAGAGTTTCTTTTAAAACATTAAGTTCATTATTTACTAAAAGTCTTAGTGCTTGAAATGTTTTGGTTGCTGGATGAATATGTTTTTTATTGTTTGAACGAGAATATCTAAATTTTTGTGGATAACTATGAAAAATAATATTTTCTAATTCAGAAGTGGTTTCAATGGTTTTTATTTCTCTTTGTTTAACAATTGATGAAGCAATTTTTTTTGCAAATCGATCTTCACCATATTCACTAATTACTTGAACAAGTTCTTTTTCACTTAGGTTATTAACATAATGGCCCGCTGTATACAGAGAGTTATCAGCATAGTTCATGCGCATATCTAGAGGAGCATTTCCTTTAAAAGACAACCCCCTTTCTGTAGTATCAAATTGATGAGAAGAAACACCTAAATCTAAAAGTATACCTGAAAAGTCATGAATAATTTCTAAATGTTGGGAATTAATATATGAAACAAAATTTGTAAAATTTGAGTGAATTAATTTAATTTTATTATCCAGAGAGAGTTCGCTAATCTTTTTATGCCCATTTGAAATGGCATCTGGATCTTGATCGAAAGCTATTACTTGGACATTAATATTTTCATCAATAATAGAAGATAATCTTTCAAGAAGAGAAAAGGTATGACCTCCTCCTCCAAAAGTAAGATCTGCAAAAATTAAATTATTTTTGCCCCCACTAGCATTAGTAATTGTGGATGATTTAATATTTTCAGTTAAATATGTCAGTACTTCATTTTTGAGTACCGACGTATGATTTTTATATGCATATGTGCTTGCCGAGGCATCTGTATCTGCATCTGCATCTATAGCTGGTAATACGGATGTATCTATGGGTGCGGATATCATCATTGGGTTAATACGCTTAATATTTCTTGATGGCGTTGATTTAATTTTTCCTTTGCAGTCATTACAACATTTATATTTTCTGGAGTGAACTGACATGGATTTTGTGACAACTCAGGAATCAATTCCAATAACAATTTTTGAACTGACTTAGTGTTGAAATCAATGACCTTCATAATTTCTTCAATGGTACAATGCTCTTCTTTCCAACAATCATAATCGGTCACCATGGCAATAGTGGCATATGCAATGCCGGCCTCTTTTGCAAGATAGGCCTCCGGAATATTTGTCATTCCAATTACAGAAATTCCAAATGAGCGGTAGATACTAGATTCCGCCTTAGATGAAAATTGTGGTCCTTCAATGCAAATATATGAACCCCCTATTGAATATTCAATACCAATTCTTTTACACACTTCGCCCACTTGTTTTTGTAAAGAAAGTTCAATGGGATTTGCTACTGAAACGTGTCCCACCATACCATCACCAAAAAAACTACGCTCGCGTTTACCTTTTGTCCAATCAACAAATTGTGATGGAAGTACAAACATTTTGGGATGTAACTCTTCTTTCAAAGATCCCACTGCTGAAATAGATAATAAATATTTCACACCCATTTTTTTAAGCGCAAAAATGTTTGCACGATAATTGATTTCAGAAGGAGAAATTGAATGTCCTATTCCATGACGGGGAAGAAAAAATGCTGAATAATTTTTACCATTTTTTTCTAACATTAATTCTGTGATAGCACCACTAGGATTCCCATAGGGAGTTTTAATTTCATGATGCTTGACTGCTTTTATACTCTCAACTTTGTAAACGCCGCTACCACCGATAATTCCAATTTTGATGGAATTATTATCGCTATAGATATTGCTCATATTCATAGATGTTTTTCTCCTCATTTATTTTTAATGTACAAATTTGAATAGAAACACTCAACAATAACTTAAAGAGTAGTAATGATAAATTAAAATTTTTATATTTTACTACGCAAAAATATGTGGTAATAAATTTTGCCGAAAATTCTCCAGCTAAAGATATGGGTATTGAAATAGGGGAATCTGTCATAGAGATTGATGGGAATCCTGTTAGAAGTGTTCCAGAGGTTAGGGCTTATTTAAAGGATAAAGCTGGAAAAGAAGTTAGTCTTTTGGTTATGGACTTACGTGGTATTGAAAGGAATTTGCGAACTGTAAAAGTTACACCAAGAGCAGATGATAAGGGAGATCAAAAATCAAAAACGATAGACCAAAAATCAAAGATGAAAATAAAAATTAACCAACCATCGGAGGAACGACTCCAGGAATTAGGTATAAAAAATTGGGCCAAGTGGGAGTGTGCACCTTCAACTTTTCAATGGGAATATTCTCAAGAAGAAGTTGCATATGTGTTTACGGGTAAAGTTGTTGTAAAAACAGAGTGGGAAGAAGTAGAAGTTAACTCTGGTGATTTGGTTGTGTTTCCAAAGGGACTAAAATGTGAATGGAAAGTTATAGAGTCCCTTAAAAAAGTCTACAAATTTAATTAAAAATTTACAAATATCACCTCTTAATTTAATCATTTTAAAAAATATTTTAACATCAAAAATTAGTATCAAAAAAAATTATTTAGGAAAATGATTGGAACTTATTAATTTTATAAGGGAAGAAATTTTTTTAAAAATTTTTTTAATTAGTTGATTAAATAATTAAAGTAAATTTTTTATTTAACGATTAGTCATGCAATCGAAATAATAGTTGACAAAAATATTTCAGTTGAGTTTAGAGTTCTAGAGAAAAAATATTATTTTTTGCTTGGTTATTATAAAAAGTAGGCAAGTAATAGAATGAAAGAAGGGGGAAATAATGGGATTACGAATTTTGTCTAACGTTGCTTCACAAGATGTTCAAAGAAACTTAAGGACCACAGGTCAGAAAGCAGATGCTGAACTTTCAAGATTGTCTTCAGGTAAACGTATTACAAAATCTGCAGACGATGCTGCTGGACTGGCAATTGCAACTAGCTTAGATGCTCAAACAAGAGGTTTAAGGCAAGCAACTCGAAATGCTAATGATGGTATCTCATTAGTGCAAACAGCAGAGGGAGGTTTGAACGAGATTACAAATATTTTAGTTCGTTTACGTGAGCTATCAGTTCAAGCTTCATCCGATACAGTAGGTGATAATGAAAGAGGATTGCTAAATGCTGAATATCAGAGTTTAGTTACAGAAGTTGATCGTATTTCTGAGGCCACAACATTTAACGGTACTCCTTTATTAAATGGAAACTCTGGTAAAGGTACATTAGAATTTCATGTGGGTGCATTTGGAGGAGAACAAAATAAAATTAAATTTAATGCTGATGCATCTAATGCTTCTGCAGATGCAATTGGAATTGCTGGCCTAACTGTTGAAGATAGAGGTTCTGCAAATGATTCTATTGGAAGGGTTGATGAAGCAATAAGAAATGCAAGTTCTGTTCGTGCACAACTTGGAGCTGTACAAAGTCGTTTACAATCTACAGTATCAAACTTGGAGATTCAAACAATCAACCAGGATGCTGCACGATCAGTTATTCAAGATGTGGATGTTGCTCAATCAACAGCAAGTTTAGCTTCGGCCAACGTTTTAAAACAAGCTGGTATTGCAACATTAGTTCAGGCCAATAATATTCCTTATTCAGCACTTAAATTAATTGGAGGTTAATATTTTTTAGTTAAAATATAATTAAAATTTAAATTTACCCTCAGGATTCATCTTTAAGAAATTAAGATTTCACTCTGAGGGTAAATTTTTTTATTATGAAGTGATTAATTATGAGCATGACAATAATCTCTGATATCCATATAAAAGAAAATAATGATGAAGCGTATAAGCTACTTATTAAATTTTTAAAACATAAAAAAACAATTGAAGCAAAAGAAATCTTTTTATTAGGGGATATTTTTGAATTTATGTGTGGGCAACGCTCTGAATATTATAAGAAATTTTCAGAATATTTTGATAGTGTTGTACATATGATAAAAAATGGAAAAAAAATATACTACATCGAAGGTAATCATGATTTTCATTTAAAAAATCTTTATGAAAATTATTTTAAGTTAAACAATATTAGTAATGATGATATTTCGAATTTTAAAGTATACTCAAAAAGCATTGTTTTAGAGAGATCGGGAAAAAAATATATGTTTGCTCATGGAGATAATATTTTTTTTGGGGGATTATTCTATCCCATGTATAAAAAAATTATACTCTCATTTCCGGTTAAAAAAATTATGGAGGTGATTCCAGAAGATACGTTTGATACCTTAGGTGATGTAGCATCTAGTTTTTCTAAAAGTGTTAGAAAAAAGAAAAACATTGATTATTCTATTATAAGAGATAAATTTAGAAAAAAAATTGCAAAATTGGCCTATAAGAAAAAATATGATGTAATTGTTTTAGGTCATGTTCACGTCCAAGATAATTGCATAATTACAATTAAAAATTTTGAATCCCACTATCTTAATAATGGATATGCATTGGAGACATATTCGTTTATTCATATAGCGGATGATGGGGGAATTGAATTTGCAAGACTGTAAATACTTAATTTAAAGCTAGCATCGCTTTAATTTCTTTGTCTTTATTTATTCCAAAAACTTCTTTTATTTGAGAAAGTGTTCGCTTTGTTGTTGTTGAGTTATCCAATTCATAATCTTTAGAGACTACGATTAATTTGTCCGCAGAGTGAGCAACTTGTGGAAGGTGAGTTATGGCAATGACTTGAGAGTTTAATGCTACTTTGAAGAGGGCCTTGCCAATATTTAAAGCGGTCTCTCCCCCTATACCAGAATCGATTTCATCAAAGAGAAAAATTGAAATTAAATCTTTAGTAGAAAGAGTTTGCCTTATAGAAAGCAATATCCTAGATAATTCTCCTCCAGAAACTATATCTTTCAGACGTAGAAAAAACTGGAGACACAGTACAACTTGATTTATAATTATAGGCCTCACGCAATGACAAAGACCTATGTTTGATTTTGAATTTTTTCAATTTGAATATTAATAGTCGCTTCATCCATTTTTAAAAGGCGAATTTCGGATGTAAGAATTTTTGATAATTTAAGTGATGTTTGTTGACGTTTAATATGTAGATCATTGGCCAAATTTATTAAACTATTCTCGTGGGAAGTGATTTTACCACTGAGCTCAATTATTTGGTCTTCAATATTTTCAAATTGCGCAAGTTCTTCTTCAATTGTTTTTTTAAAATTTAAAACATCGTTAATGTTAGATCCATGTTTTAATTTTATTTTTTGATATAAGTCTAAGCGTTCGATAATATTTTCCAGTTCTTTTTCAGTTTCTTCAAGTGAATGTGAAAGATTGTTACTTAATTCTTTATTTAGGAGGTAAGATACTTCGTTTAACTGTCCTTGAGCTTCAGATATTAGATTGGTGATATTGCTGTTATCAATGAAGTGGCCATTTTGTTCATAAAGAGTCAATGCCTTTTTCACTAGATTGAGGGCGGCGGTGTCTGAATCTGAGATGTAAAATAAAACTTTTGTAAGAGTATCCATTCTTTTTTCTAAATTATTCAATATGATTTTTCTTTTTAATGACGATGATATCACTTCCCCAATTCCTGAAATTAAATGTAAA
>JADGAM010000182.1:8065-8599 GCA_015232015.1 Oligoflexia bacterium
TTTTCTTTTTATTAAGTTTTCTTCATCTTCAATACTGGGGTTTAAGGCATTTATTTCATTTAATTGAAATTTCAAATAGTCCATTCGTTGATTTTTTTCATAAGATAATTGTTTTAAATTAGATAATTCTTTTTTTGAATTTTTTAATTGCTCAAATTGTAATTGAAAATTTTTTCTTAATTCCAATAAATCGCCATAATGGTCTAAAAGTTTTAATTGATAATTTGCATGCAATAGTTTTTGATTTTCGAATTGCCCAACAAAATCAATAAAACGAGCAGAAAAATTTATCAATATTTCTGAATTTACATTGTGAAAGTTTAAATAAGATTTAGATGGTCCAGTAGGATATATTACTCGTCTTATAATAATTTCATTATTTTCTATAGGATAACCCAATTCATCTAAAATTTTTTTTACATATAGATCATCACAGTAAAATAGGGCCTCAATAGTTGCAAAGGGAGCATTTTTTCGAATCAACTTTTTATCTGCACGAGCTCCTAGAATAGTTTCAATAGCATTAATAATTAA
>JADGAM010000183.1 GCA_015232015.1 Oligoflexia bacterium
ATTTTGTAGTATTAATAATAATAGCTATGCTTATAACAATGTTGGGGAATTTAAAATTCATGCTACTATATCACAAATAGATATATTAAATCTTAGATTAAATATTCTACTGGGTAAACACATCAATCCTTCTCTTTATACAATTTATCATTATATTTTTGAAACTCTGCTTGTAAAAGATGCTCAAACAAATGAATGGAAGGCCAATTTGGCCAAGGAATATAAAATTTCAGATGATAAATTGGCAATAGAGTTTACTCTACGAGAGAATGTAATGTGGCATGATAATTTCCCTTTTAGTGCCGAAGATGTAAAATTTACTTTTGACTATATAACAGAAAATAAAACATCAAATTTAGAGTTAAAGAATTATTTTCGTAATATAAAAAACATATTGATAATAGATAAATTTAAAATAAAAATTTATTTTTATCAGAAACACTTTCAGAATTTTCAAAAAATTGCACTTTTTCCGATACTTCCAAAGCACAAATATATAAATGGGCGTGTAGATTCAAAAGTGGAATTAGCATTAGGGATTCCAAATACTATTCAACAGACATTGATAGGAACTGGAGCATATCAATTAGAAGGCCTTGAGATCAAGAGAGATGAGAGAGTTAGCAATGTAAAGCAAAAGATTAATTTGATTTTAAATCTAAAAAAAAATAAAAATTGGTGGGGAGATTCTGATGTTTCTTCATTAAAGAAATTTAATTTTGAAAAAGTTATAATTAAAATTGTAAATTCTGACAATATAGCTTTGGAGTTATTTGAAAGAGGAGAATTAGATTTTATAATGCTAAATAAAAAAGATTATGATCACTTGAAAAGCATAAATGGAAATTCGATAAATAGTAAAATTGATCTTATAAAAACACAGAATAAAACTAATAAAACATTCTCATTAATTGTTTTAAATTTAAAAAAAGAAATGTTTTCAGATAAAAAAATTCGTAAAGGTCTATCACTTTTAATAGATAGAGATAAAATCAATAAAAACTTTTATGAATCTTCTGTGCATACGTTGGTGGCGCCTTTTGATCCATTTGTTGCAACAACAAAAATAAATTTAAACACCGGCAATTTATTTTCCCATGAAAGCAATTTCGGTCTAAGTCGGTCCCTTCAAGACGAGGCCACTTCGGCCCGAAATGATATCGATAAGATTGCCATGTCAGCGCGCACGACAGAAAATCTCGATCGCGCAAATGTAGCGGATTCACTTAAAGAGGCAAATATATTTTTAAATAAAAATAATAAAACTAAAAAAAATCCATTATCATTTACTATTTTAGTTAATAATAGCATACAAGCAGATCAATTAAGCGATCTGCAATTGAAGGCAAAAAAAATAGGGGTAAAAATTGATGTTGAACAACTTTCCTGGAAGGAATTATGGAATCGAGTAATTGCTAATAATTTTGATGCTTTCTATTTTACTTACAAGCTAACTGATAATAATTTTGACCCAATGCCATTATTTCATTCTAAAAATATAAAAAAAGAAATGGCAGAATTTGGAATATTTAACTATTCAAAATATAAAAATCAAGAAGTGGACAGTTTGCTAGAAAAATTATCGGAGTTGTCATTTACAGAGCAGGATACTCGATTGATGATTTTAGAAAAAATTAATAAAATAATTACTGAAGATATGCCTGTCATATTTTTGTTATACGATGATAATCAGTATTATGCAAAAAATAAAAAGATAAAATCATTTACAGATAGTTCTCCATATGATTTAGGCGTGGATTATTGGTGGAGTAGCAAATAAAAGTGCTGTTTGAGAATAAGAATATTGCTATTACTATAGAAGTTAGATTTTAGCAGATACCTAAACTGAATTTAATTATTATTTTTTTAAAACCTCCAAACTCTTTGATTTACTTTTAATATTCAGATATTATAGCGAATATTTTATTTTGAATATTAATTACTACTTGTATTTTAGGATTCATTTTCATGCTTGCATTAAATAATAATTCCAATGAAAACACCTCTACGTTTTTAATAAAAGTTAAAAGCTTATTTAATTTTTTGAGAAGAAGAAGCAAGCAGTCCAAAGTTATATTATTTCCTTTGCTTAAAAAAATTAATTATAGATTACATAGGATAAATGCAAATCAAAATAAATATTCCTCTGAAACACAGGAATTATTGGAAAAAGTTTTTAAGATGTCTAGGAAAAATAATTTACTACAAGAAGAATTATTTAATGTTTTAGATAAAATTGAACATAAAATAGATTTTGAACAACAATTGATTTTGAAATTATCGGAGAATAATTCTGGAAAAAATGAAAAAAAATTTTCAATTGCAGAAAAAGATTTATTTGAGATTATCGATTGCAATCAAAAATTGATCAAGATGTTAGATTACATTAATCTAGAAGAAGATCGAGAAGAAAAACAAGAGATTAATAAAAGAATTTTAGATCAGGCAATATTACAAAAAGATATTTTTTGTAAGATATTTAATATTACTTCTATAGCGACTATAGGCAATTTATATAATTCAGAAAGCACACTAGTTGTTGAATCGGTATACGATTGTAATTTAACTAAAGGTACAATTGTAGAAATTATTTCACAGGGATATTTAGATTCAAATGGACAATTACTTAGAAAAGCAAAAGTAGTAGTAAGTAACAATGTGCAGATTTCCAAGAACAATTATAATTCTAACGATTGTAATATTAATGATAATCTTAACATAAATTAAAAATATTTAATTTTTAAAATAAATAAATCAAGGGAGTAAAATAAAATGTCAATATCTAACACATCTATTGCGCCTGTTACATCAAATGTATATGGAATAGATCTAGGAACTACCAATACATGTATCGCACGTTATGTGAATAAAAAATTTGAAATTATTGAAATTGATCATTCACCTACAGTTCCCTCTGTAGTAGCTTTTGATGGCAAAGATTGGTTGATTGGTATATCTGCAAAGAATTATTCAAAGATAGATCCTTTAAATGCAGTTTCTTCAATTAAGCGACAAATGGGTAATGCCAATTATTTTAAGGAATTTTCAAATATACAGCAACTGCCATCTCATCAATCGTTAACTAAAGGTTTTTCTCCAGTAGAAATATCTGCGAAAATTTTAGAGTATGTTAAACAAAAAGCTCAACTTGTAATCAAACAAGAGGTTAAGGATGTAGTTATAACAGTTCCAGCATATTTTAACGATTATCAGAGAAGAGCAACTATGGATGCGGGGAGTGCTGCCGGTTTGAATGTTTTAAGGATAATAAATGAACCAACTGCTGCTTCTCTAGTTTATGAGATTGGTGAAACAAGAGTGCAAGAATCTCATTCGAAAATTTATAGCAAACATCAGCAACAAAATAAAAATGATCATAATGATCATAAGGATCAAGTTAAAAACAAAGAGGAAAAATGGTTAGTCTATGACTTAGGCGGAGGAACCTTTGATGTAACAATTATCTCTGTACGAGAAAGTCATAAAGAAGTTTTGGCCTCATCTGGGAATAATTTTTTAGGTGGAGATGATTTTGATCGTAAGATTGTAGCATATATTTCTGATCATATCAGAATGAAATATAAATTAGATGTAAGTTCTAATCCGGTAGTATTAGCAAAATTAAAACATTTGGCCGAAACTGCTAAAATCACTTTATCTACAGAAACGAAAGCAGAGATTTTTGATATTATTGATATCGAAGAAAAAAAACATGAAATATCATTAACTCTTAACAGATATCAATTTGAAGAAATGATAAAAGATTATATATCTTCAACTATAGATAAAACTAAAGAAGTTTTGATGTTTGCTAATTGTGAGGCATCAGAGATTGCAAAATTATTATTGGTTGGAGGATCTACTCGAATACCTTTAGTAAAAGAACAATTAGAAAGACATTTTAGTTTACAAGGGCAAGACTATGTTGATCCTGATTTGTCAGTAGCGCTAGGTGCTTGTATACAAGCAACAATTAGTAGTGGGCTTAATTTTGATCATATTATCATCGACGTTTCTCCTCATACCTTAGGAGTGGCCGCACATGGAGAATTGGATGAATCTGGAAGTTTGTTTAAAAACATGATGGAAAAATATTCAGATGATGACTACGATGATGATAGCGATGATAATGATGATGATGTTAAAGAAAATGAAAGTGAATATGCAAATTCAATAAAAAAAATAATCAAAAGACATCCAAGAACATTTTCGCCAGTTATTCAGAGAAATTCAAAATTACCTGCAAAGTTCATAAATACTTATATGACAATGGTTGATGGACAAAAATATGTTGAGGTAGCTGTTTATCAAGGTGAAGCTAAAGACACTAAAGAAAATCTTTTTATTGGTTCTTTTTTAGTAAACCTTACACCTTCACCTGCTTATACTCCAATAAATATTGGTATGGAATATGACCTTAATGGAATAATAAATATTTCAGTTATTCAAAATGGACAAAATATTGGAAATGAACTTGGTGCTGATAAAAAAAGTAATGTTTTATCATATACTATGAATTTAAATCGGCCAGCATTGGCAAATTTGGACTCAGAGATTCTTCGTTTTAATAGAGATTTTGATTATAAAAAAGATTTTGATGATGAAGAAGATGAATTTGAACATGACTATGATAGCGCTGATAATGAAGGTGTTGCTATCAATAATAAAAAAGAAAATAAGAGTGAAAAAAGAGTAATGAATTTGCTAATTCAAAGAGTAGAAGATCGTTTAAGCGAATTGAATGAACTAAATACGTTATCCGATAAGAGCAGCACTAATAATTCTGAAAATGATGAAATCAATAAACTTTTGGAACAATATCGTGAATTTCTTAAAGAAGGCAATGATGATTCTATTGATAATATTGAAGATCAGCTCTACGATTGGTTGGATAGAAGCAAAGTAATAACAAATAATAACAGCTTAACACTTTAATATTTTATATTTAATGATTGGTTAATTAAGATGGATAGAAACGCAAAAAAATTTAAAAAAGAATTGAAGCGAAAAGAAAAATTAAAAAAACGTCCACAGACACAGAGTGGACATTCAAATTACAACTCGGAATTAGGATTTGATCCTGATTATAATTCAGATTTTGATATAGATTCTAAGACTGCTTTTAATGATAAGTCCTCAAATTTTTCTTCAAATTTATCTAAATTTCATAATATGTCACATAATGAAATAAAGTTACTTAATAAAGATGTTTTGGAAATGATAGAGGTTCTCGTCTTTGGATTTGTTAAACATCATGATTTACCTGAAGCAATTAAAGTTTTTATAAATTTTGTTAACTCTCATTCTCAGCAAATTCCTTCTTCATTTAAAACAATCCATCTGTTAAAAGCAATTTATTTACATTTTGTTAAAGAGCAATCTTGGTCGTATACATTAGAAGATTTTATCCCTTTGTTTGAATTGTTTGAAGAATATAAAAAAAGAAATCTCTTTGTTGTATTATTGGGAATATCTATTGCAAATGATAAAAAATTATTAGAATACTTATCATGTAATATTACAAATGATAAATTTTCTTTATGGCCATTTAAATATGAGAATATTTCATTCTTTGAAAGTCACGATTTTTTTGGTTTTTCAAAAGTAAAAACAAAAGACAAAAACATTTTATATTCACTTTTAAATAAAAATGATATTTTATTGCCATTAAAAATGAAGATATGTTTAAAACATACAACTTCTTTTGATATAAACGATGTGACTTTCATTGAAAATTCTGTAGTGAAGATAATCCAACCAATTTTTGAAAGAAAAATTGATCCTACAAATAAAATTATAAATTCATTTAATAATTTTGGTAATGATAGATTTAATTACGAAAAAATGATTGATAAACATATATCTTCATTTAGACATGCACTTGGTAAAGTTTTTAAATCAAAAACTATTGCAAATCTTTCGAATAAAACAAGTATAAATGCTTTATGTGCTCTTGATTTAGAATTAGCAAATATAGGTAAATTTATACATACTAGTGAAAAATCTTTTATGTCAGTATGTATTTTTTTGAAAGAATTACTTCTTCTTAAATTAAAATTAAAAATTAATATTGATAATGGAGTAGTATCTTTTTTATCCACTTCTGATATTGCACCTCCAACTCCAGAGACCACTTCTACCCTAATAAAACCTAGCAAATCTACCAAAAGTAAAAGTAATAAAAAAACTGCAATTGTTTGGTCAACAGAACAATGGTTTGATCAGTATCCAAATATCAGTGAAATGCTTTTTGGATTTCATCCTTTGAAATATCTTTCTGAAAATAAGATTTCTACGTATTTTCAGAAACAATTTGAAAAAGGATATGCTTTATCGACACTAAATTCTTTAAATAAGATGATTAATATTAAAGAAATGCCAATAGAGAGTAGATTAAAATTTGAAATTAATAAATTAAAGGCCTATGAAAATGCTACCGATGATGAAATATATAGAGAACTTCTATTTGAAAATAACTCTTGGAATACAAATGAAAATCTAAACAGAACATATATGTTTATGAAGCAATTCGACAAGGTGTATTCCTTGTTATCTACTTCTTCACAAATTGAACATCAAAAAATTCGATTACGGTTAAAAGATTTTTTTATTCTAAAATGTAGGAGTTACTTTTATTATGGTAACATAAATATCTTTGTTTTTCCCAAATTACTAAAAGACTACCCTTATGATTATAAACTTAATTTGCTTGCTCATTTAAATTATTTTATTTGTAAAGATTTAAAAGCATTAAATGATATATCAAGAGATATTTTAACTTCTAGATCAAAACAATTTGTTAATATTGATACTGCTATTTTGAGAAAAATTATATTTATATATTTCAAAGAGAAGTCACAATTAAAAGAGGTATCTGCACTTTTTTATAAACCTATTTCATTAGAGGGTAAAATAATTTTTTTCCATGAAATTGAAAAAATATTTTTTAAAAATCATATTTCCAAATGGAGGCAAACACTTAAGGTATTTTCATTGCCTACGTATGATTATAATCAATGTTTATTGGCAATATACAAATATTTCGAGTATCCTTGCTTAGATGATGGAAGTAATATTATTGTAGCAGAACAAGAGGTGAATGCCAGCAATGAAGCAGGGATGAATGTTTTTCATAGTATTTTATCTCGTTATCTTCTTTCAAACCGTAAAAACATAGGTAAAGAGTACTTAGATAAGTATCCTTTAACGCTAATTAATCTTGCTATCAAATATTTTAATTCTTTATATGAAAATTGTGTTAATTCTGAGGGAAAATTACTGTTAGAAAATTTTATAGATCTGTTTTTCAAAGAATATAAAAAAATATCCATAAAGATGGCGGTTGCTCAAAATCTTTTATCAAAAAAATCTTATGCAAAGATAACTAATAAAAAAATTAATAAGAATAATATTTTTGATGAGAATTATTGTTATGATGATGATGATAACGATTATGAAGAAACTGATATTCCTTTTAATTTTGAATTAGAGGATCTTCTTGACGATTTATTATATAAAATGAATGGCAAAGGTGGAAATAGCAAGAAAAAACAAAAAAACAAATATGGAGAAAATGAATGTCCATTCTAAATCATAATGATGCTGTGGAAATTTTGAGATTAAAAAAAGATGATTCCTCAGAAATTCCTAATAAAGAAAAAATTGATGAAGCTTATTTCAAAATGCTTAGAAGATATCCTCCAGAGATGTTTCCTGAAAGGGCCCTACTAATTCGTTCTGCGTATAATTCTTTGATTGCTAATGATGATTTTTGGAAAGGCCTTATAGAGAATGAAACCATAGATGTAAGCTCATTTATTAGTGATATTATATCAAATCGAACTTGTAATCGTGATTGTTGTGATCGCGACTTTAGTAATAATCAATCCCATAATCCCGATAACAGTCTGAATATAGACCAACCATTTTTTGCTCGGGAAATTTTAATTGAATTATTTCCGTCAGATTCTAAAAAATAAAAAATTAAGTTTAATAATTAATTTTTTTTAAATACAAACCTTCGGGGGGAGCTACTTTACCTAAACGTATGTGTTCTTCTACCTCACCATTTAGGGCCGCTTTTAAATCTGAAATATTAATCTTTTCGTTGCCAATATTCCAAATAGATCCTACCATCAATCGAACCATTTGCTTTAAAAACCCATTACCAACTACTTTTAACAAAAAACAATTATTAAGAGTAAAAAACGTATTTGAAAAATCAAAAGGTAGTAATTCACAACAATAAATTTCTCTATCAAAAGTTTTTACATCACTTCCTTTACAATAAAAATTTTTAAAAGAGTGTTTGCCTTCAAAACATTTAGCGGCCTCAATCATCTTTGGTAAATTAAAATTTTTATATGGATAATGAGAAATCAAATCTTGATGGAAGAAAAATGGAAATGAAGACGGGAATGTAGATGAAGTATTTTCATCATTATAAAAAAGATAATTATATTCCTTGCATAAGGCATCTTTTCGAGGACTAAATTTTTCATCGGATATTTCTACTGATAGAATTCTGATATCATTTGGAAGAAGTGCATTTAAACCCAGATGTAACCCTT
>JADGAM010000184.1 GCA_015232015.1 Oligoflexia bacterium
TTTTCCAACATAGATTTACCGCTACGTACACGAGCACAATCACGAATCCAACGTATTGCTAATGATTGACGCCTCACAGGTCTAACCTCAACTGGAACTTGATATGTAGCGCCACCAATGCGCCTCGACTTTACTTCTATGGCTGGTCGCACATTATTTATTGCTTTTTTGAATTGCTTAAAACCATCTTCACTTGTTTTAGTTTCAACAATCGAAAGCGCACCATAAAAAATTTTTTCAGCAATAGATTTTTCGCCTTGTACCATTAAACAATTAATGAATTTAGTTACTAAAACCTCTTGATATTTAGAATCAGGTAGAACTTCTCTTGTTTCCGCTCTATGTTTTCTACTCATAATTTATTATCCTTATCTAAAAATTAAAACACTTTATAAACAAATAACAGAATATAAAAAAATTCAAAAAATAAAACAATTTATTTTTTTGGTCTTTTAGTGCCATACTTTGATCTGGATTGAGTTCTTTTCTCTACCCCGGTTGCATCCAAAGCTCCTCTTACTGTATGATAACGAACACCAGGCAAATCTTTCACTCTTCCACCTCTTACTAAAACTATTGAGTGCTCTTGAAGATTGTGCCCTACGCCACCAATATATGAAGTTACTTCAAATCCACTAGTTAATTTAACCCTACAAACCTTTCTCATTGCTGAGTTTGGTTTTTTTGGTGTTGTTGTATAAACTCTAACACATACACCTCTCTTTTGAGGACAAGACACTAACGCTGGTGACTTTGTTTTAGAGATTTTTGGTTTTCTTCCATTACTAACTAATTGATTAATTGTCGGCATGCCTAATATATCTCCTAACTAAAATAATATAATATAATATAAAAATAAAAAAATTTCTCTTTCATTCTGCAATTTTCTAGAGTCAGAATACACTTGTACATATGAAGCATCTAGCATATCAAATTTATTTATACAACAATTTTATTCTCTTAACTCAATCTACTTAGAATATAAAATCATCTTTGAATTTCATACTAATTTCAAATTTTAATTTTCAATAACAATAGATATCAAAATCAATTTATAGAGTAAGTATTGCAGCATTCATGATTTCTTCTCTATCATCAATTACTTCCGCCTGAAAATCACGATATCTAGATAAACCACTTCCTGCAGGAACGAGTCTACCCATAATGACATTTTCTTTCAACCCTTTTAATGAATCTCTTTTCCCCTCTAATGTAGCTTGCGTTAGAACTTTTGTTGTTTCTTGAAATGAAGCTGCTGAAATAAATGACTCAGTTGTCAAAGATGCTTTTGTTATACCAAGAAGAAGCGGTCTTGCAGTAGCAGGATTTAATCCATCTTTCTTCAAACGCTCATTCTCTTCTTGAAAAATAAATTTTGTAACAGAATCACCTTCCACAAAAGTAGAATCACCCGGGTCAACTATTTCCACTTTCTTCAACATTTGACTAACAATAACTTCAATATGTTTATCGTCAATTTTCACACCTTGCAAACGATATACTTCTTGAATTTCATCAACAATATATCTAGCTATTGCTTTCTCTCCAAGGACGCGCAAAATATCATGAGGGTTCGCTGGTCCATCCATAATTGAATCACCTGCTCGAACATAATCTCCTTCATTTACAATAACATATCTTCCTTTTGGAACTGAATACGTCGTAATATCGCTTCCGTCTTCTGGACGAATAATAATTTTTCTATTGCCTCTAACTTCGGGTCCAAATTCAACTACCCCTGAAATATCTGCAATCTGTGCTGCATTAGACGGTTTCCTTGCCTCAAAAAGCTCGGCAACACGAGGTAAGCCTCCTGTAATATCTTTTGTTTTAGTGGTTTCTCTTTGCACTTTAGCTATTGGTGCTCCGGCCTCAATAGGCAATCCATTTTGAACCACAATATTCGAACCTGAAGGAAGTCTGTAAGATGCAAATCTCTTTGTATCCGGAATTTGTATTGGATTTCCTTCAGTGTCAGTTATAACAATTCTAGGTTTAACTGAAGCATCTTTACTTTCAATAATAACTTTATGTGCAAGGCCAGTAACTGAGTCAACTTGCTCAGTATATGTGTTTCCTAAAATAAGATCTTCATAATTAACAGTTCCTGAAACTTCAGAAAGAATTGGAATTGCAAATGGATCCCATTCAATAATCTTACTACCAACACTAACTATATCACCCTCTTTAAAGAATATTGTTCCACCGTACACAGCAGGGTAACGTTCTTTCTCTACTCCAGCTTCATTCTTAATTACAACTTCACCATTTTTATTCATGATAATTGAAGTTTTATCAGGACGAATTGCAACTTTAACATTATCAAAAAATAATATCCCTGAAGTTTTGCTTTCTACTTTATTAATTTGTGCTCCGGCAGTTGCAGTACCTCCAATATGAAATGTTCTCATTGTAAGCTGGGTTCCTGGCTCTCCAATTGACTGTGCAGCAATCACACCTACAGCTTCACCAACTGAAGCCAGACCTCCACGGGCCAAATCTCGACCGAAACAACATGCACAGAAACCAAAGCGCTCCTCACATGTAAGTACTGAACGAACTTTAATTTGGTCAATTTGTTCAGATTTAATTCTTTCCTTGTCATCTTCAGATAAAAGATAATTTCTATCGAATATTATACTACCATCACGATGGTATACTGGTTCAGCTACAACACGACCAACAACTCTATCACTAATGTGTTCAACTATTTCCCCTGCTTCTACTCTAGAAGTCATCATTGTCCAATTTAAAGTACCGCAATCTTTTTTTCTTATGATACCATCTTGAGCAACATCAACTAATCTTCTAGTAAGATACCCTGAGTTTGCAGTTTTAAGCGCTGTATCCGCCAAGCCTTTTCGTGCCCCATGTGTAGAAGCAAAATATTGTAACACTGATAATCCCTCTCTAAAATTCGAGGTAATAGGTGTTTCAATAATTTCGCCTGAAGGTTTGGCCATCAGGCCTCTCATTCCTGCTAGCTGTCTAATTTGAGCATTCGTTCCTCTTGCTCCAGAATCGGCCATCATAAATACTGAGTTAAAAGATGGGGCCTGTAATTGCTCACCTTTTTCATTTGTAAATACTTCAACGGAAAGACCATCTATCATCACTTTAGATAATCGTTCATTCGTCTGCGCCCATACATCTACAATCTTATTATAACGCTCACCGTTTGTTATGGATCCTTCGTTATACTCTTCAGTAATCTTATCGACTTCATCGTAAGACTCTTTTAAAATTGATTCTTTTTCCTTTGGAATAACCATGTCTTTAATGTTGATACTGATACCTGCTTTTGTTGCATACTCATAACCTAGTTTCATAATAGAATCTGCAAGTAAAACTGTATCTTTTTCAGTTCCTCTTCTGTAAGCAATCTCTATTAATTTACCGAGAGCCTTCTTGTTTAAAACTTTATTTATATCTTCAAATTTAAGGCATTCAGGAACAACTTCAAAAACGAAAGTTCTTCCTACTGTTGTATCGTAAAGCTCTCCCTTTATACGAATTTTTACTGGTGCTTGTAGATGTAAATTTCCTGTGAAATATGCAAATTGTGCTTCCTCTTTGGACGCAAAAATTTTATCGTATCCTCGTGCAAAAGGACGAATTCTCGACATATAATACATACCAAGAACAATATCTTGGGTTGGAATAATAATAGGAGTTCCATCTTTAGGAGATAAAATATTGTTAGTGGACATGCAAAGAATGCGTACTTCTATCTGTGCCTCTAAAGAAAGTGGAATATGAACTGCCATCTGATCACCATCGAAGTCAGCATTAAATGCAGTACAAACTAATGGATGTAATCTAATAGCTTTGCCTTCTATCAATACTGGTTCGAACGCTTGGATTCCAAGGCGATGCAAAGTAGGTGCACGGTTTAGTAGTACTGGGTGTTCTTGAACAACCTCTTCTAAGATATCCCACACCTCTTGTTTTTGTTGATCAACCATTTTCTTTGCAACTTTTATTGTTGTACAATGACCTCTCTCGATAAGTTTGTTATAAATAAAAGGTTTGAAAAGTTCTAAGGCCATAAGTTTTGGAAGACCACACTGATGTAACCTTAAATTTGGTCCAACTACAATAACTGAACGACCAGAGTAATCTACACGTTTACCAAGCAGGTTTTGTCTGAAACGTCCTTGCTTTCCTTTTAACATATCAGAAAGCGAGCGAAGCGGACGTTTATTTGCACCAGTAAAGACTTTACCTCTGCGGCCATTATCAAAAAGTGCATCTACTGCTTCTTGAAGCATTCTTTTTTCATTTCTAATTATTATTTCAGGTGCATTTAATTCTTTTAATCTTTTAAGACGATTATTTCTATTTATAACTCTTCTGTATAAATCATTTAAATCAGATGTAGCAAATCTACCGGCCTCCAAAGGCACTAAGGGACGTAAATCAGGAGGGAGTACAGGAATAACATCCATCATAAACCACTCTGGTCTATTGGGAGATTTTTTTATTGACTCAACTACTTTAAGTCGTTTTACAATTTTACTTTTTGCAATGTCTGTAGTCGATTTCTGTAGGCCTCTTCTTAATTCTTTATTCTCAATATCTAAATCGACTTTTCTTAAAAGTTCTTTAACTACCTCTCCACCCATACCAGCATCGAATTCAACACCTGCTTCTTTTAATTCAAAATATTGTTGCTCAGTTATTACCTGACCTACTTGAAGTCCACCTTCTTGACCAGAAGTTTTTGATTCTATAACTATAAATGCCTCATAATATAAAACTTTCTCTAATTCTTTGAGACTTAAATTTAAAAGTGCTCCAATTCTCGACGGAAGGGAACGTAAAAACCATATGTGAGCAACTGGTGAAGCTAATTCAATATGACCACATCTTTCACGTCTTACTTTTGATAGAGTGACTTCAACTCCACATTTCTCACACACAACACCCCTATGCTTCATTCTTTTATATTTACCACAAATACATTCATAGTCTTTCACTGGTCCAAATATTTTGGCACAAAATAAACCATCTCTTTCAGGTTTAAAAGTTCTATAATTAATAGTCTCGGGTTTTTTAACTTCTCCATAAGACCATTCTCTAATCGTATCTGCAGACGCAATTTTAACAGAAACTGCTTCGAGACTAACAGGATCCTTTGGTTTATCAAAAAAATTCAAAAGATCTTTCACTTGGAATTTCTCCTTAAAAACTTTTTATGTTTTTAAATATTTTTCTAAATATTCTTTTTAATTTTATTTTTTATTGTTGATGTACGTTTGGTACACCTTCTTCTTCCAGTCTAATGTCTAATGCTAGCGCTTGCAATTCGCGAATTAAAACGTTAAAAGATTCAGGTAACCCTGGCTCAAGAACTTTTTCACCTTTTACTATTGATTCATACATTCTTGTTCTACCAACTACATCATCAGATTTAACTGTCAAAAATTCTTGTAGTGTATAAGCGGCTCCATATGCTTCAAGTGCCCATACCTCCATTTCTCCTAAACGTTGTCCTCCGAATTGTGCTTTTCCACCCAGGGGTTGCTGAGTAACAAGTGAATAAGGTCCAGTAGAACGAGCATGAATTTTTTCATCTACCAAGTGATGCAATTTCAACATATACATAGAACCAATTGTCACATCTTCAGCAAAAGATTCACCTGAAATCCCATCAAACAACGTTGCCTTTCCACTCTTATCTAGGTCTGCTAATTCTAACATTTTTTCAATGTCTATCTCTTTTGCTCCATCAAACACACTAGTCGCAAAACGTACACCTTGAGTTAATTGTTTCACAAGAGCAAGAACTTCTTTATCACTAGCTTTCTTCAGCCAATCATTTACAGCATCATTTTCGTATATCTTAGAGATTAAATCTTTAAATCGATGCAATTCCATCTGTCGTTCTAACATCTCTTTTATTTTTTCACCAAGTCCTCTACCGGCCCAACCAAGATGAAGCTCTAGAAGCTGACCGATGTTCATTCTTGACGGAACACCCAGAGGATTTAAAACTATCTCGACTGGAGTACCATCTGCTAGAAATGGCATATCTTCAACAGGAAGAACATTTGAAATAACACCTTTGTTTCCATGCCTACCTGCCATTTTATCGCCTGGTTGCAATTTTCTTTTTATGGCAACATAAACAACAACTTTTTTAATTACTCCTGGAAGTAACTCATCTCCCTTATGCAATTTTGCAATTTCTTCATTTGCTCTAGCTCTAACTCTATTTATTCTATTTCTAACATCAGCAAAATATTCACTTAATTTTTCTTCAATATCTAATTCTAAAGGCAAATATCCAATTAACTCAAAAGGAATGCTTGAAAGAACTTCAACATTTATTTCTGTATTAGCGGCCAACAGTTCTTTTGTACCATCTTCTGAAATCAATTTATCAGTTGTATTTTTCCCTTTTAGCATCTCGGAAATTTTAAAGATTGCAGATGATTGAATTGCCTTAATTTCAATCCATTCATCTCTTCTAATTAATGTAATTTCTTGTTCAATTATTTGCTTAGACCGAGAATCAAGCTCCACTCCCTCTCTAGAATAAATTTTTGCATCAATAACAGTTCCTCTCACTGAAGATGGAACTCTCAGTGACGTATCTTTCACATCTCCTGCTTTATCACCAAAGATGGCCTTTAATAATTTTTCTTCAGGTGAAAGCTGAGTTTCTCCCTTCGGAGTAATTTTACCGACTAAAATTTCACCAGGTTTTACAATGGCCCCAACTCTAATAATACCAGATTCATCTAAGTCTTTTAGTGCTTCTTCACTAACATTCGGAATATCTCTAGTAATTTCTTCTTTTCCTAATTTTGTATCACGAGCCTCTATTTCAAAGCTCTCTATGTGAACTGAAGTAAATTTATCATTAGCAAGCATTATCTCGCTGATGAGAATTGAATCCTCATAGTTGTATCCCCCCCAAGGCATGAATGCTACTAGAACGTTTTGGCCTAATGCTAAATCACCTAGATGAGTTGAAGAACCATCTGCAATAACCACACCTGCTTTAACTTTATCACCTTCTTTAACTAGCGCTCTCTGGTTGTTGCATGTATTTTGGTTGGTTCTTTGATATTTTATAAGTTTATAGAAATCAACCCCTGATTCTTCCTCTGTAAAATTATCTCTCTGAACAACTATTCTATTTGAATCAACAAATATTACGCGTCCATCATGTTTAGCGGTAACAATAGCACCAGAGTCTCTGGCCACAACTGGTTCAACACCAGTTCCAACAATAGGTGAATCCGTTTGAATAATAGGAACTGCTTGCCTCATCATATTAGAGCCCATCAATGCTCTGTTTGCATCATCGTGCTCTAAGAATGGTATCAGCGACGTTGCAATGGAAATCATCTGAGAAGGAGAAACGTCCATTAAGTCACATTCTTCAGCATCAACTAATGCAAACTCTCCTTCCTTTCTAGCAGGAATATGAGTACCAAAGATTCTTCCATCTTTAATGTAATTTCTATCTGCTTGAGCAATAATCTTTCCTTCCTCTTCAAAGGCGGAAAAATATCGAACATTATCTTCAAATGTCCTCTCTTCTTGAATAACCCTATATGGTGTTTCAATAAAACCATATTCTGAAACACGTGCATATGTTGCAAGAGATGTAATAAGACCAATATTTGGCCCTTCAGGCGTTTCTACCGGACACATTCTACCATAATGTGTGCTGTGAACATCTCTCACTTCAAAGCCTGCGCGTTCTCTTGTTAAACCACCTGGGCCAAGGGCCGAAAGTCTTCTCTTGTGAGTAACCTCAGATAATGGATTTGTTTGATCCATAAATTGAGATAGCTGAGAAGATCCAAAAAATTCTTTTATAGCAGCAGAAACTGGTTTTTGATTTATTAAATCATGAGGCATTAAAGTGTCTAATTCTTGAATGGACATTCTTTCTTTTATAGAACGTTCCATTCTAACAAGACCAACTCTAAATTGATTCTCTAATAATTCTCCAACTGCTCTTACTCTTCTGTTTCCAAGATGATCGATATCATCTACTGCCCCTTTACCATTGTTTAAATCAACAAGATATCTCACCGTCATCAAAATATCTTCTTTAGTAAGAATTGTGTTTTCAACAGGAATATCCATTCCAAATTTATAATTGATTTTCGTCCTTCCAACTCTAGAAAGATCATATTTTACTGAATCAAAAAATAATCCTTGGAAAAGGACTTCAGATGCTTCAATTGTTGGTGGTTCACCAGGACGAAGACGTTCAAAAATTTTAACTAAAGCATCTTCTGTTGTTGGAGTTTTATCTAAAAGAAGTGTGTTTCTAATTTGGTCTCCGTAATTAACCATGTCGATATATAGTATCTTCACAGAATTTATACCTGAAGATGTTAATTCTTGAATCTTACCTTCAGTTAAAGAATCATTTGCTGAGCAAATAATTTCACCTGTTTCATTATCTATTACATCATCTGCTAAAACTTTTCCTATA
>JADGAM010000185.1:0-5401 GCA_015232015.1 Oligoflexia bacterium
GCAGATAAACGCTATTCGAGTGCAAAATAATAGAGGAATGGAAAGCTATAATTTACTTTTAGATACAGGAAATACTTTTTATACTGGAGGCAATAACAAAGAAGAAATAGTAAATAATAGTAATATTTTTTTAAGTTTAATGAATCAAATGAATTTTAGTGCCACTGTTGTAAGTAATTCTGAATTTGATAATGGAATTACTCCCTTAAAAAATTTATCACAAAAAGCAGGATTTCCATTTTTAGGTGCAAATGTTGTTTATAAAAATGTTAAGGATATTCCTGATTTTTTAAAACCATATACCATAATAAATTTTTCGTCATTAAGAGTGGGAATTATAGGTTTAGTTAATCCAAATATTTTAAAATTAAATTCTCCTGGTACTATTGATGAAATTGAGTTTTTACCAGTTATGGATGTTGCTCAAAAATATATTCAAGAATTAAAAAATAAAAGAGTAGATATTATTATTATTATGTCTAGCATATGGAATACTTCTACTGAAATAGCATTGGCCAATAAATTTGATAAAGATATCAATATGATAGTCTCTAGTACACCACATGAAGAACAATTTGAAAAACCTATATATGTTGGTTCAATACCGATTATAAAAGTTCCTAGAAAAGGTAAATATATTGCGGCCATGGAGTTTGTTATAGGAAGTAAAAATAAAGAAATTATTTCCAGCGATTGGAAATTATATCCAATAAATTCAAAGCGCCTAATTCCTGATGATAAAATTGCATCCATCATCAATAGCAATATGCAACTTTTAGAAAAAAAAGTTTTAGAACGTAAAATTGGATACTCACTAGTTGACATGACGTATGAAACAGTAAAAGAGGGAGTGTTTGGAAATTTTGTATGTGATATTGTATTAGGAGAAACTAATGCTGATATGGTGTTTATCAATTCTGGTACACTTAGAGGATTTAATAAAGGATATATTACTGTTAATAAATTATCTCAAAGTATACCCTATACCAATAATATTTATACACTTAAATTAAAAGGTGACATTATTAAAAATATCTTAGAACAAAGTTTTGAAAATTATAAAGAACGAGGTATTTTGCAATTAGCGGGAGTAAGATTAAAATATGATTTGGAAGCTCCGGCGGGCAAAAG
This sequence comes from Oligoflexia bacterium, assembly GCA_015232015.1. Taxonomy (GTDB): domain Bacteria; phylum Bdellovibrionota; class Bacteriovoracia; order Bacteriovoracales; family Bacteriovoracaceae; genus JADFZW01. The sequence continues at coordinate 1,132 of JADGAM010000185.1, forward strand.
GGTATCGGATATAAAAATATCTGGAAATGATTTAGATCTTAACAAATATTATAATGTGGCCACTATTGAATTTTTAATTAACGGTGGTGATGGGTACAATTTATTTAAAAGAGGAGAGGAAGTTAAAAAACTTAATATAACTTTAAATAAAGTGGTTTTTGATTATATAAAAGATCAAGAAAATGTTATGTCCCATATAGATAGTAGGATGCTTGATGTTGCCAATTTAAATAAAGAAGAGCAGAATATGTTTGTTGGAAGAAATATTGCAAGTGAAGTAGTAACTTTTGAAAATAAAAACCATCAAGAGATAAAAACTGAAGAAAAAACCAATGAAAGAACAACTGAAAAAAACAAAACAATTGAAAGAGATGATATGTAATAATGTAAAATATATTTTTTTTGATATCGACGATACCTTCACAACTCACGGAAAAATTACTCAAGAAGCATACTCTTCGCTTTGGAATCTAAGAAAAAAAGAAATAAAAATTATACCAGTTACCGGACGACCTGCCGGATGGTGTGATCACATTGCTAGAATGTGGCCAGTAGATGCAATTGTAGGTGAAAATGGAGCATTCTTTTTTATGATGAAAAATAATAAATTAGTAAAAAACTATTTATTAGATGATAGTGAAAGAAAAAAAAATAATTTAAAGTTGGAACAAATTAAAAACGAGATACTTTCTACTGTAGAAAAAGTTGATGTAGCTAAAGACCAAAGTTATAGAGAATTTGATTTGGCCATAGATTTTGCAGAGGAAATTTCGATTAGTGATGATAAGGAAAAAAATAAAATTATAAATCAAATCACCGAAATATTTAAAAAGCACGGGGCCAATTGTAAAGTTAGTTCTATTCATATTAATGGATGGTTTGGTAATTATGATAAATTAAATATGACTAAAAAATTAGCACTACAAGAGTTTTTGCTAGATTTAGATAATGAAGAAGATAATAAAAAATGTGTGTTTTGTGGTGATTCTCCTAATGATGCTCCAATGTTTGCTTTTTTTCATTTAAGTATTGGAGTAAGAAATGTTTTAGATTTCAAAGATCAATTATTAAATTTTCCTAAGTATGTAACAGAAAATAAATTTGGAGAAGGTTTTGTGGAAATTGCAGATGCGATAATTGCAGATGATATTTAATGTCGAAAGAATCAAAAAATATTTTGGATTAAAAAATATTTCTATTTATTACGAAGTTTGTAACAGACTAATTGGGCCTGTCTATAAGGATTTTTATATATGGCCATATGCAAACCATTTGTGATTGGATTTTTATCAATGTAAATATCACCATCAATTTGATAATGAATAACCTCTCTACCTTCTAAAGTTTCTTCATATACACTGTAAGGAATGTAAGGACCATCAGGGTAGACCCAGAGCACTTTTCCATTATTTATGTAAAAAGCATCTGACCCCTCCTTAATTAGTGAATCACAAAAATATCTATTACTAGAGATATCTTGAGAATTTCCAGTAGTAGCAAATGTTGTAGTAAATACCATAACAAATAATAATGAAACTGACGTTAGTAAAAGTGATTTTTTCATAAATTCTCTCCTGTTAGATCTGTTTTAAGATCTTGTGTTGTTAATAAGTGGATAGTTTTGCCTAATTTAAAGCTTTCGCCTTACACTCAAGCAAAGGTTAATTAGGAATGGGAACTTAGGGCTTGTAAATAAATAAGTTGAACATTTGGGCATCCAATCTTTAGCCATCTTAAGCAGCTCCTCACTCGCAAAATCCTCAACGTACGTCTAGTACGTCTCGGTTTTGCTCATTCGTCGCCGCTTAATCTGATCTAAATCTTGGCGCCGAAATGTCCAACTTATTTATTTACAAGCCCTTAATTATTTTAATTTTTTTCTATACAAAATATTATTGATTATTAATTGATCATTGTTAGAGAAATTTTTGTTTTTATGAATTATAAGTTTATGAGGAGAACGTGCTGGATGAAAATAACTTTCTTTAAAGTGTTTTAGCCACTCTATACATTGAGTACTATTGATTTCAGATGAAGATGTGAGCATAACATTTTTTGACTCTCCTATAAAGGTATCTCCAAATTCATCTCTTTCTTGTTGGTTGATGCTGTAGATGGAAATTGCACTATAAAGACAAGGGGTCGTAGAACCCGGAAAAATATACTCTGCTTTTTTTTCTAAAAGCATGTCACAACCGAAATTAAGATTACGTGTACTATAATTAATCGATGGAAGTCTAAATGCGATAGAGTTATCAATAAAAAGTATTTGAGTAGTATATGTTCCTGAAAATTCCATTGAAAACATATCGGTTAGATTTTTGTAATTTGCTCCACAGTCATAACGGGCCTCAGGTAAATAAAAAGCATCAGTGGGAACAGATCTTTTACCGAAAAATTTTATATTTGAAAAAGAGGATGAAGAGTAATCATTTGTGTGAAAGAAAATAGGCGAGAACCAGATAGGAGTAATATTGTCATTTGCAAAGAAAGGAAGTGCTGGTAGTGAACTAGGAATTTGCCTATTAACGCTAACTTTGTAGAGAGTAATAACTTTTCCATTACTTCCCTTAATCTCTTTTTTTACTCTTTCAATATCTGTTGCAATTACTCCTCCATCTGCTGTTTTAATTCCTTTAATTAAGTCATTTATCGTTTTTTTGAAATTGATTAGCTGATAGTTTGAAATTATTCTATTTAGATTAGGATATAACGAACGACCACCCCATGATGAAGATAAACTTGTGGTTAACTCGAAATATTCTGAAATAGTAGCTGGAAGAGAAGTATATAAACTACACTTTTTAGCATCTCCTTTTAAAAGGTCAGCATAATATACACTAGCAAGAATCCAAAATTTATCTGTTAATCGATCAGCAACTTGATAAGATAATATTTTTTTAGCAAATCCACATTCTCCATTTTCTCCGGTCCTAAAAAGAGGTCTATTAGCATTATCATTTTCACGGGGGGCGAATTCTTCAAACTCTATTGTGTCACCTGGTTCAGGCAAAAAGGTGGTTATGTCAGAAATAATATCTGTGATAGGAATTACTCCTAGGCGATCAGTAAACTTGAAATATTCGAATAAGGTTATATTATCTAAATAATTGGAGGTCAATTTCGAATTAAAATATCTGGCCTTGATAGAGTTGTTTTCCCCTTTTTTTATAAATTCTTGGTAAACTATTTCATGTAAAATTAATCCAGCTTTGTTGTTGTTATCCATTTTATCATATAGGTCTTTATTGATAAAAAAGATTTTACTGTCATCATCAAATTGCGGTTGGCGAGCAATAGCAATCTGTTCTAGTTTACAACCTTTAGGAATAAATAATCCTCCTGAGTCATTAATATCGGTTAATTCTGAATCGGTAAGAAATTGTGTTTGATTGAAAAAATTTAGTGCAGTTATTTTGAATTTATCTGCTAGAACAGGATCCAGACGTGCTAATTTATTTATAACTAGTAACACTTTATCAAGCGGGGAGACACTAATATCTCCTAGTTGGTGATTTATGTTACGAATGTTTCGTGCCTCATAAAAATCAAATTGTTCAACACTTATGATTTCTCCAGTTTGATTTTTACAAACCACCGCATCGCCACCATTACCAATATCAACGCCAGTATTAAGTTTGTATGTTTTATTATTATTTAATTTCCAAGCAAGTGCTAATTTATTTACTTGGGCCATCTCTGCTTCTTCTATAGATACAGATGCATTTACCGTTGCATTTGCAAATGATATTAAGTTTATTGATATTAATAGTAATAAAGTTAATCGAAAATTCATATATCAAATCTCCTTTTTAGTTATAGGGAATAGTTGGATCTGTAATTGAAAAATAGTGTCTCCATCATCAACTTCATAAGTTGTGGAAAATTTTTCTTTAAACTCTTTAATAAAATTTTTTGCCTCCTCGATTTTATTAAAATTCATAGTTAATATTTTGTTAGTGATCTCTCTGTCTTCGGGAGCAATTTTAGTAATTGCCTCCTTGGCCAAGGATAATGTTTGTTGATGGTAGTGTTGAATAGCAAAATTTTTTATTTGACTAGAAATTTTTAACTGAGAGTGAGTTTGTTTTAATTTATTTTGACTATCTCGAGTTAAGAGTCCTAATTTTACAAGCAGATTTATTGATTTTGCAATTTCACTAGGATTAATTTTAAACATAAATTTATTGGCCATTAAACGATAGTTTTCATTATCTATGTTGGTCATTGCTTCTTGCTTTTCATTACAACTACTATTATCTGCTACAAA
>JADGAM010000185.1:5456-8462 GCA_015232015.1 Oligoflexia bacterium
GGATACCATTCTGAAAGTAGGGCAAAGGTATCTAGATCAAGATTAAAATGATTTTTACCAACCCGCTTATTTAAATTTGTTATTAATAGCTGTCCCTGTTCAAGATCGCTTTTATTTTTTTGTAAACTTACGAGGTTACGAAAATAATGCTCCTCTTTAGCAGAGAATTGAAAATAGGCCACCAATTTTGAAGTGATTTTTTCTCCTGGGTGTCTTCGTCCCTGTAGTATTTTTCCAAGTGAAGACTTGTCCTTAAATTTTAGAATTTTAGACCAAGAAGAGTAATTCCAACGAGGATTGCTCTTTTTCTTTTCATAAAGATGACTCTTTAAGAAAAGGCGGTAATCCAAGTAATCATATATTGAAAGATTGGTTTTATTAGTAGTCATTGATGTTTTCTAAATTAAAAAAACAAATTTGCATAGAAAAAAAAGGGCACTTTCAATTAAAAGAGGGGCAAATTTGCCCTTCTTTTTTTTCAGTAAATTGAAAAACATAAATGAATTAACATTAATTAGAGTACCATGCTCTAATACCATCATGCTTTATGTGGATCTCGTATTTTACGAGAATTAAAATTCGTAGAAGAGTCTGCTAAAGACAAATAGGCCATGAGTTACGATTTAACTTTTGATTTAACTTTTATAGATAAATTCAGCGATAATCCAATCAGCAAAACTAAAGGAACAAGTAAATGCGGGATTAGTTGCATTAAGTACATGTATGGAATTGTGTTCTATTCCTCCTTCAATCTTAAAATCATCCACAAGTTTTAAGGTAGATTTTTTTAGTAATTGAGGATGTATTCCAGGAGTTTCCCATCTCCTATATTGTTCAGCAGTTAAATTGTTAACCAATTTTTTTGCCTGTGAAATTAAATGATTTTTATTTATTTTTTTTATTTCTTTGAAAGTTAAATTTCTAAAATCGCATGAATTAGATAAAAATAACATAATTTCATACCATAATATCTCTTTAAACTCACTTAATTTAAAGCGTTCAAAGAGAGTATAGTTCTCACGCCAAAATGCTGGTATATACATAGACCCAATTTTAATATGATTGTTTACAGTTTTTATGAAATGAACTGATAAAAAGGGGTTTTTTAAGTTAGGAACACAATAGATATTTGTTTTGATTTCAGGCCAAGGTAAAGATGTTTTAAGGTAAATTTCTTTAAATGGTAAAAGAGTGTATTCTTGAGATAGACCAAAATCTTTTGCGATTTTATCTGCATAAAGGCCAGCAGCATTTATAATCATTTCACCTTCATAATTTCCATTTGTAGTTGTAATTCCTACGGGTCTTGAGTTTGATTTTCTTAAATATTCAGTTTCAAAAAAAAATTGTATACCACGATCTTTTAAAATTTGAAGTAGTGTATAGCAGATTTCAATAGGATCAATTGTAGCAGTAGTAGGAGAAAATAATGCTTTATTGTAAATTTTAGCATTAGGATCAATCTCATGCGCTTCTTGCTGTGAAATCCATATTGATTCTATGTTATTTAAATCACCTCTATGTTTAAACTCGCAAAGATCATTGAACTCTTTTTCATTAGAGGCCACAATAATTCTTCCACAAAAATTGATTTTTAATTTATAATGTTTACAAAATTCTTTAAGTTGTTCGTTGCCACTTTTGGTAAATTTTGCTTTTAAAGAATCAATTGAATTGAAAAAACCTGAATGTAAAACACCACTATTCTTGCCGCTAGCATGAAGAGCAACATTTTTTTCTTTTTCGATTATAGCGATTTTTAATTTAGGATTATTTGTTATTAATTTATATGCAATAGATAAACCCATTATTCCGGCACCAATAATTATAAAATCGTAGGTTTTATTTTTCATCTTTATTGCCTAGATCATTGGATATAAGTTAATATCATTTAAGATTTTTAATCCTTGTTGGGTTTGTATAAACTTAATACTATTCCATAAATTGCTAAATGTTTGCATACAAAAAGCATTTCTAACTGAAAAACCATTTTTATTATAAAGATACATTTTTTTTTCAGTAAATAATCTATTTAAAATATTAACACCAATATTAGCTCTGTGCGAGTAATTATTATTAAATTTGTCATTTAATATAACACTAAGTTTGAATTCAGTAATTGGAGATTTATGATTATTAATATGATTACTAGAGGAAAAAAGCGGAGAAAGACCTTTTAAAAAATTAATAATTCTTACTGCTAAAAATAATGTATGAATTTGGTCACGATTTATAAATTTATTTTCAAGTTGGAGAGAGGTTAATCTGCTATTAAAAAAAGCATCTTCAAATTTTTTGTTAATTAAATTATTGTTATAGTTATTGCTATTACTATTATTAAACATTGGAGAACCAGGATTTAAATAAAAGATGCTGGCACCAATGAGTAAAGGTAATTCCGTAAGAGTTACAATACTTGAGATCATTGAAGTGATATTTTCATTGGGTAATCCAATAATTAAATATGCAACTATTTCAAAATTAAGTTTAAATGCTTCATTAACAATATTTATAAAGTTATTTAAATTATGAGGGCGTTTTAGCTCTGTTAAGGTTTGTTCATTAGAAGAAACTAAAGATAAATTAAGATGCTTAAAAAAGGCATATTTCATATTAAGTAAGATCTCTTTATCAATGTTAAAATAAGCAATACCATTCATCGCCATAAATTCTGGAACATTATCTATCACAGATGAAAAATAATCTGTGATAGAAAGACAAAGTTTTTGAAATTCATTTTTATCGAAGGTTAGATTATCATCTTCAAAATTAAATATTCTATACCCTTCAATATAACGAAATTTAATCTCTTCAAAAATATCAGTCGCATTTCTATTACGATATTTTTTACCAAATGTATTTTTTATTGAGCAAAAGGTGCATTGATAAGGACATGACCTAGATGTAATTAAAGTTATTAATGGCTTTTTTTGATAAAGATATTTATCTAATGGAAAATCAGTTAAATCCGCCCAAGAAATTTCTTCCAGCGGGTAATTTTCTTCA
>JADGAM010000186.1 GCA_015232015.1 Oligoflexia bacterium
GAAGAAAAAATGCACAATCGAAACCGAAGAGGTAACCGCATTTATTCTCTCTCTGGTCTTCTTTTTTACGAGGACGGTACAGCGTTTGCGACCACATCAGGAACCTCTAAGAATGGATCACTCTACTGCTACTATCGTAACCCTCAACATGATCTAACAGTAGATGCTGAGGCCGTAGAGGATGCCGTGGTCAACTCTCTGCGAGTCTATGAAAACGACAAGAGAATGATAGAGAAGGTGAAAGAGTTGCAGAAGAATCAATTTTCGCAACTTGATTTCATCAAGCAGCAGATACAACAAACAAAAAGCGAACTAGAAAAATTGGATAAGGAGGAAAATAGCACAGGGGATCAGTTGAAGCAGAGTTATGCAAAGGGTGAGGTAAGCGAGAGAATAATGAAATGGCTGGATAAAAGATTAACTGAGATTGAAAATACCCGTAATGAATTACAGTGTACCCTGGCAGAGCTACAGAAAGAGAAAGAAGCATGGGAGAAACAATCAGTGAACGTACTCTCCCTGAAAACATCTCTCAGGATAGTCTTCGATAAGCTGAGGATGGCCGATCCAGCGACTAAACGTGGGATCTTCCGTCAACTATTCAAGAAGGTCGAAGTGTTTAAGGATAATTTTTTGAAGATTACGTGGGCCATACCCACATCTGATCTGGCAACTGTTGGTTGTGGCGGCAGCGGAAACGAATTTTTGGTCAGGAAGGAATGGGGTGGATGATGGGGCTCGAACCCACGACGCCCAGAATCACAATCTGGTGCTCTACCAACTGAACTACATCCACCATATTTAAAAAACAACTAGTAATAATTATTGCTATTCTATTGTTAAAAAATAGTCAATAACTTTTACTAAAACCTTTTAGAAAAAATTTTATTAATAAAGAATATATTCTAAAAAACAAAATCTTGTTTTAAATGGATGAGCAATGCTATCATAAATTTATATATCAATAAACAAAAACAAAGATCAAATTTTTAAGAGGATTATCTATGAACAATTTAACAAATAACAATTCAATAAATTCTCAACATAATTCAAAATGGCCGACCAGAATATTTGAACTATCAAGCAACGCTTGGGAACAATACGTTTTGCAAGCAGCAATTAAACTAGAGATTTTTACTCTAATAGAATCAAAATTTACTGCTGAAGAACTAATGAAAAAAATAAATGGTCAAAGCATACGAAGTGTTAAGATGTTCTTAAATGCCCTTGTGGCCATGGAGCTTTTAACAAAAGATAACTCCCACTATGCAACTACCTCTATGAGTAGAAAATATCTACATAAAGGTTCTGATAATTATTTAGGAAATATTATTCTTCATCACCATGAACTTGCAAAATCATGGTTGCATCTGGATGAATCAATTTTAAGTGGTAGTGCAAATCGCCCACGCTTAATGAATGTAACTCCTAGTGAAGAGGAGAAAGCACGAGAGAATTTTCTAATGGGTATGTTTAATTTGGCGATGATGAATGCCCCTAAAGTTGTCGATTGTTTTGATTTCTCCAATAAAAAAACACTTCTGGATTTAGGTGGTGGTCCTGGAACCTACGCTATTAATTTTTGTAAAAAAAATCCTATGCTAAAGGCCACAGTTTTTGATTTGCCCTCTACTCAACCATATGCTCTAAAAACAATAAAAAAATTTGATTTAGAAGAGCGTATTAATTTTGTTTGTGGTGATTTTAATAGTGATGATATCACTGGTAACTACGATATCGCTTGGTTGTCACACATTTTACATAGTGAAGGTGCTGAAAACGCTGACAAAATTATTAAAAAAGCGGTGAACGCTTTAAACTATGATGGATTTTTGCTAATTCACGAGTTCGTTTTAGATGAAGGAGATTGCTCTCCACTATATCCTGCTCTCTTTTCTCTAAACATGCTTCAAGGAACTGAAAAAGGACAATCATACAATGTTAGTGACCTTACGAATATGCTTACAAAAAATGGGTTGAAAAAAATTGAAATTATTGAATTAGAAAAAACTCCTTCAAAAATTATTAAAGCACAAAAGACTAATTAAAGATTAGTATCGTTAGCACATTCTGTAACAGCATCTATAATTGGTTTATAACCAGTACAACGACAAAGGTTTCCTGATAACCCCTCTTGAATCTCTTCTTTTGATGGATGAGGATTTTTTTGTAACAATTCAGTAGCAGATAATATTACTCCCGGAGCGCAGTATCCACATTGAAAAGAATTTTTATTAAGAAAGTATCTTTGCAAATCTGTAAGACCATCTTTAGCATTTGCGTCTCTTTTCATTAATCCTTCAAGAGTTAATACTTCTCGATTATTCATCTCTGCCGCCAAAACTAAACAACTTCTAACAGTAACACCATCTAAAAAAACAGTACAGGCCCCACAATCTCCAAGATCACAACCACACTTTGGTGATTTAATTCCAAGTTTTTCTCTAAGCATCTCTAAAAGTGTTTCTTGAGCACTAACTTGAAGTGACACTTTTTTATCATTTAAAATAAATTTTACTTCAATTTTATTTCTATTCACATTTTCATTCATATTTTTACTCATGTTTTTACTCATAACCAACTCCTGATTATCTTCTACATTATCACATTATCGCAAACCTAATTTAAATTAAGGGTGTTCCATATTCACTTCCTTCACCAATAAAGCGAAGGACAACATCCATAATACCCCTCTTCAACATTACCTTAGCAATATGAGTTCTATACTCTTTTGTGGCCCTAATATCTGTAATAGGAGAAATTGTTTTTTCTACTAATTTATCTAGAGTATCACCTTCAATAATATTTATAAAATTTTCACTAGAGAAATCACTCTCGTTTAATAATTTTTCAATTGCTTTAGCACGTACTGGAGTTGGAGAGAGAGACCCAAATGAAATTTTAAATTCATGTTTGTGTTCATTTTTTGCTTTTGTTACTACTTTTGCTTTTGGTTTTGGTGTAGGGGTTACTAAGATTGCACAATTGGCCTGAGCTAAATCTTCTCCTCCGTAACGCATGAGTTTTATAAAGCGCCCACTATGCTTTTTAGCTGGTTCATCAATTTCTATGGAGGTAACTATATCGCCATTTTTTAACATATTCTTTTTTGGTCCCAACCAAAATTTATCTATATCGATTCTCTTTTGTATTGAGGATTTTGCATTCAAACTTTTTACAACCAATTTTGCTTCATAAACTTTAAGTACTGGCCCACTATCCATACATGGAACTGCTGAGCATATATTACCTACCATGGTGGCCCTATTTCTTACCCCAACAGATGCTACTAACTTGCTCATCTCATAAATCATTGGAAAATTTTTTCTTATAGTCTTTGATTCAATTAACTCTGTAAAAGTAACTAAAGCTCCAATAGTCAACTTACCATTTTTAAATTGAATATCTTTTAATTTATATTTTTTAACTTCACTCTTTGAAAATGCCTTAATGTCTATAAGGGCATTAACATACAAGCGTTCTTCTTTGAGGAGCGGAATTATATCTGTCCCCCCTGCTAAAATAGCATTTTTTTTATGACTTTTAAAAATTTTAGCGGCCTCTAAAAATGTTGTTGGCGCAAAATAAGAGTAATCACAAGTAATTGGTTTAGACATGTTGTCTTACCTCCCTTTATTTCCCTTTTTTATTATACCCTTTTTTATTATTTCCTTTTTATTACTTATTGTTTGTTGCTACTTTTTGCTATTACTTCTTGCTGTTACTTCCTTTTGGCATATAGGCAGCGATTCTACACATTGCTGATTCTAATTCTATTCCTCTTAGGGGGAAACATCCAATGTAGCATCTCTTATTTTTAATTTTATTAATTTCACCACCAACATTTTCTGCATGTACGATTTTTTTAGGAAATAATTTTAAATGCATTACTTGATAATAAATCTCGGGAGGAAAGAATTCATCCCATGATCCAACGTTATATTTTTCTATTAATTTTTCTTCCGCCTCTTTAAATGAATCTGGATGCCACTTTCTCATAATAGTATTCATTGGATGATCTGCACTTCCACAATCAACTCCAATCCACTTAAATTTCATTTTTAAGGCCCACTTATGAAAATCAGGATTTGGTCCTGGGTGACGAACAAAATATCTTACCTCATCACACTCTTTTTGATCCCAAGCATAGCGATTATATCCAGTATTTATAATTAAAATATCGCCGGGTTTTATCTCAGCTCTCTCCATTAACATCTTAGGAGAATATAAATCATAATCCCCTACTGCATCTGAAATATCTACAACTACACCTGAACCAATCCACTCTTTTAAAGGAACATTCCCAATAGAACGGCCACTACCATGAAAGTGAATCTCTCCATCCATATGAGTACCAACATGATTTGATGTTGTAATAATTTGGCCATTGGCCCCTTGACCCATATGTGCACCAGCTATTCGTTTGAAGTATTGAATTCCCATTGGCATGTAACTAGGCCACGGAGGAGTATGAATACTAAGTCTCTGAGTTAAATCATACACATCCAAATTATCCATAAACTTTAAAAAATCATTAATGTTTTTCATTAATCTGTTCTCCTGAAATATTAATTTTTTATATTAATTTATTATTTTACTCTATTATTTTTACTATATTATTTTTACTATATTATTTTACCATACTATTTTACTTTATTGTTTCAACAAATTTTAAGAACGCTTTTTTAAATGGTTCTGTAGGTGCATTTAATACTCCTGCTCCTACTTGACCAATTCCTGCTAACTTGTGAGCAACTCCTGTATTAATAACTGGTAAAATGTTTTTTTCTATAACTTTTATTATATCAATTCCTGCAGGGGCACCTCTGAAATTTAAATATGGAATTTGAAATGCACTATTCTCACTTGAGGTAATCTCATACATTGATAAAGTGAATTTTAGAGCATCAGAGACATTGCCTCCAACAAACTGTACAATAGAGGGTGCTGAGGCCATAGCAAATCCACCAACTCCTAGAGTTTCAGTGATGGCCGAATCTCCAATATCTGGATTAGCATCTTCTTTAGAGTATCCTGGAAAGAAAAGTGCATCCGGTATTGGTGCCTTGCCAGTAAACCATAAATTGCTATCCAGGCCTGCAACCTTAATTCCAAACTCTGTACCATTACGGGCCATAACAGTTACAATACTGGAGTATTTTATTCCATTAGCAACATCTAACATTGACTTGGCCGCGGCCATAGATAAATTTAAGAAGAAGTGATCATTGCCGTTTATAAAATTTAAAACTGCGAAAGCATCATCAGCATTACTTACTTTGCAAATTAGTGGTGCCAATTGACGATATAGGAGGGATGTGGCGGCCCTATTGCGATTATGGACCTCATCTCCCATGTGAAGCGCTTGCGAGATAATAGATTTCAAATCAATTTTTCCCGCCATCGCTTCCACTGTTCTTTTCATTACAGGATATAATATATCTTCCATCCATCTTAGTTTTGCAATTACACCTTCATCATAAGCACCATATCTTAAAACTTTTCCTAATCCCTCATTCATAGTGGCATATGCAAAAGTATTAAATTCTTCATTTTTTACAACAAAGACTGGCATAGAGGGAGAAATAATACCCGCCATTGGTCCAACCGCCTTATGTTCATGACAAGGAGAAAATTTTATACTTCCTTTTTTAGCGGCCAAAATTTCCGCTTCCTCTGCATTACGTGCAATCTTCTCATACAACAAGGCCCCAATTATTGCTCCTTTCATAGGACCACACATATTTTCCCAATCAACAGGAGGACCAGCATGAAAAATAGAGTTGGGTTGCATTCCGGGAATCACATCAATTGCACGAGATACTGAAACCAAAAACGGTCTTCCACTAAAGATGCGTCTCATGGCCTCTTTGTTGGCGGCCTCAATTTGCTCTCTCCTATGATCTATTATTTTAAAAAGTGAAGCATCACTTATTAGGGGAGGTCTAAAATCCACATGTGCCCAGGATGCTACACTACCCTTCCCCTTATCTTTACCCTCAAATGCTTCTGTAAATGATTTAAGACCAATATTAATTATCTTTAAATTACCCTTTAATATGTTTTTTTCCATATGTAATAACCTTCTTTGCAATTAAGCTCATTTGAAAATTTGAATCAACTACTATCACACCTTCACGCCTTAGCGCCTCTTTAACCTTCTCACTATTTTGTGGATCTTTAGCAGTTCCAGTAACAGTTGTTAGTATTGAAATATATCTTTTTTCTTTTGCCAAAATATCAAAGGCCTTTTGAAGAATTGAAATGGTATCGCTTAATGGATCTTTATGTGAGCCATGACCTAAAACATAATCTAACATAATAACTGCAACCTCTGGATCATTAATCTCTTTTAAAAATCTTTCATTTCGAAGTGTATAATCAATCATAGGGTGAGGTTTTCCAAGTGTAAATTCATCCTCTCCCAAATCAATAATTGTATTTTTAGTACTAACTTTTACATCACTTAATCTTTTACTTTTGGCAGTAGGGACGTTGGAATATAATTCTTCATCATTATCACCATCATTATTACTATCACCATTAAAATCTAAAATTAATTGTGCTTCACTGGCAAATGTTCCCCCACTATAAAGGCCTCTTAAATACTTTGCCCCCTTTTTAATTTTTTCACTCTCTAACTTTGCAATTTTATCACTCTCTTCATTTAGCTTTTTCATTTCATCATCAATATTTGCTCCCTCACCTCTTGCAATTTTATATGCAGTAAGAGCGCCCTCATATAAATTATCTCTAAAAATTATATTGTTATTGTTATTATCACAACTATTGCAAACATCACTCGCTCCAAGAAAAACAGCTACTACTGATTTAGTCTTATCAATCTCTTTAATAATTTTATCCATTACTTCTTTATGCGGTGGTTTTGAAACTAAAAGTATAACTTTTGTTTGAACATCTTCCTTCAACATCTTTAGTGCCATCAAAAAACTAATACCGCCAACCTCTTTTTTTACATCTCTTCCACCAGTCCCAATGGCATGAGAAATACCCTCACCAAAATTTGAAATCAGAGTAGTTACTTCTTGCATTCCTGTTCCTGAAGCACCAAGAACTCCAATACTCCCTCTACTCACTTCATTGGCAAAGGCCAGTGGTACTCCTGCTATAATTGCAGTTCCACAGTCCGGTCCCATAACTAATAAATTTTTTTGTTGGGCCAGTTGTTTTAATTCAATCTCTGTTTCTAAAGAAACGTTGTCGGAAAAAAGCATCACGTGCATATTCTTATTTAAGGCCTTCAAGGCAACATCTCCTGCATACTTTCCATTAACAGATATCAATGCAAGATTGGCCTCTTCCTTTAAACCTTTTTGATATGCTCCCTCAAAATTTTTATAATCACAATTCTCGCTTCTCCTTCCTGCTCTAGAAGGATCAGCACCAGAATCATAGTCAGAGTCATCACCACCCTTATTTAAGATCTTGATCTCTTTTTCTAATTTTTTTAAAAGTTCATTTGCAAGTGAAGCACTTGAGGCCCTAATAGCAACTAAAAGATCACTCTCCTCTGCATTCTCAAACTCTTCTAAAAAAAGATTTGCATCCCTTAAATTTTTTTTGTTTTCCTCTGTACACATAACCACTGACGAATCAAAGACACCCTTTTCCTCTCTGATTTTCTTTGAAATAATCATCAAAGAAACTGAATCGTAGTATTCACCTTTTCTAATCAAACCCTGAATAACACCTTCTTTAAAGGCCATTTGGACTCCAAGTCGTTTACTGTTTTTAATTATTAACAATTAATATTATCTATAATCTCTCACTAGTGATAGTGCTATAGCGACGTACGCTAGCGAAATACGCTAATGAAAAATTCTCTTGAATAAAATTTTGGTATTAACGTCTGATCTACGCATTTGCAGTGTTTGAGCATCACAAGTATACTGAATAAAATCAATATAACCCTTACGTAGCTCTGGAAGATCTAATGGTTGCTCTTCTCTGTTAGCATTAGTAGTATTAGTGTTTAAGAATTTTAAATTATTAATATCACTTGTTAAGCAAAGTAAACCATTATCTCCCTCTTCTAATGTTGCAAAAAATTCACCTGAAATCGTCTTTGTTATTTTATTGGTATTTTTAATCATCATCTGCACATCAAAATTATTAGAAGATAATTTTAATTTCTTATCATTACTTAAATATATTTTTATTATACCAGTTGATAATCCATTTGATGATACAAGATAACGTTCGCTTGAATTTGAATTATCGTTATTGATTTTTTTTTATCATATAATTATCAAAACTTTCTCTATCAAGCACCCACTCTCCGAACAAACACTTATTCATTAAACGACTCTCCTGAGGTGGGCAAGGTAAATCAAGGGATTTTTTTATATCTGCAGCATAACAATTGAGACTGAAATTGAGATTGAATTTAAATTGGGAATTTAAAGAAGGATCAAGAATAT
>JADGAM010000187.1:0-6941 GCA_015232015.1 Oligoflexia bacterium
TCCTAAATTGGTTGAAGAAATAGTTATGGGTGGGATTGATTCAATTGCTATATCGCTAGATGGTCCTCGAAAAGAAGAACACGATTTTTCAAGAGGTAAAACAGGTTCTTTTGAAAAAACTATGATTGGATTGGAAAATTTGCTTACAATAAGAAAAAAACAATCACTTAACTCAAAAGTTCATATTACTTTAGCTTGCGTTATCAATAATAAAAATTATAAGCAATTAGAAGAAATCTTTATTTTGGCCACAAAATTAGGAGTTGATAATGTTAGTATCAATCCCGTACAAAACACCTACTTCACAGAGGAAGATAATAAAAATACTCCTTCCACTGATCTTTATTTTAACCAGAAAAAACAAAACCATAACAATACAGACGATTGTTATGATTCAATAGTTGACAAATTACTAGAACTAAAAAAGAAATATAAAATATTAGATAGTTCCGATAAATACATCAAGTTATTAAAATCATTTTTTCAAGGAAAACCTCTCCCAATTAGATGTTATGCCCCTTATGCCTCAATCTATGTTGATTGTTATAAACAAATTATCCCCTGCGGAGGCCATTTTTATAACAGTAAATCAATAGCAAGATTAGAAGATAAACGTCTAATAGAAGTATGGAACTCTAAAGAATATCAAGATCAAAGATTAAAACTTAAAAATTGTAGAAATTGTTATTACAGTTGCATGATTGAACTTAGTACTCCATACGCTATATTGTCCTCTTCACAGAAGTGATATATGCCCCTGAAGTACATAAATCCTCGTCGGATATATTTATAAATCGTCTAGCTAATTTAACCCTATTGATACCAGATATATTTCCGCAATTATCACCTTGCACTTTTATGGAATTTAAAATTTTAAAACCTACTTCCTCTTGTAACTTTACATGCGTTGAATATGGTTCCCTATTCAACAAGTATGGTCTTCTACCTCTTATCAACTTCCACCAAAAATCACTGTATGCCCAATGACCATTCCAAGTATTAGCAGTACCATGGCATTTAAAGTCAATTTGGTGAGACATAAATCCTTTGGGCCTTAGCCATTTATACATTGACTTATAACTGGTCAAAAGATCATCTACATGCTCTAAAACTGCCTGAGAAAATATTAAGTCAACCGACTTATCTACAATTTTGTCAGTACCATTCCAAGACGCACAATATTTTATAGATACCATGTTACTAGTGTCTTGCCCAAGTAATGCATTTCTAATCGCATTTAATCTATCATCTGATAATGATAAATTAAGAATATCTTCAGACAATATGTCTTGTGGAAAATCGTATGATGCTAATTTAGGTTTTATTTTTGGAAATTCCAAATCATCTGGAATACTTTCACGTCTCTTAAATAAACTAATCAATTCATCTAAAATTTCAATATTTTTTTCAAGTAAACTATATTCTACAACATCAAAAGCATAGTAATGATTGGCCCCAGATAACAATGCAGCTATACCAACACCTATTGAATTTCCCGGACCAAGCTCAGCAATTACTTTTGGCATTTCTGTTATATTGCCATGTTTAAACAAAGAAACTAAATGCCTGAGCCATACCGAATAACAGTATCTTGCTAAATCGCTGCTCCCACCACCACCACCAGTCTTTCTGCTTGTATTCTTGGATATAAGATTAGCAAGCGGGGTGTAACTGGCCAGCCCAAATAATAAATGCTTAACCGCTGTATTCATAAAAAATCCCATTGCTATAAAAAGTAAAAATTTTTACTTTGCAATCATGCATCAACCAAAACCTTCATTTCATTTATTTCTAATGCTGAAATAATGTTTTAAATATATAGTTAACCAAAGAAAATTCACATGACAATATTTACGTACAAAGGTCAAAAATAAAATGGAAAAACATTCATTACTTGGTTCTAAAATTCTTGTTATTGGCGGCGCAGGGTTGATTGGTTCACATATTGTGGATGAACTCGTCAAGGAAGATGTAGAAGAGATAGTTATTTATGATAATTTTTCAAGAGGCACATATGCCAATCTAAAAGATGCTCTCAAAGATTCGCGTGTTAAAATTTATGATCTTGGTGGTGATATTTTACATACTGACATTCTTAACCAAGCGATGAAAGGAAAAGACTTCGTATTTCATTTGGCCGCTCTATGGCTTCTTCATTGCCATGAATACCCACAAAGCGCCTTCAAAGTTAACATGGAGGGAACATTTAATGTTATTGATTCTTGTGTAAAAAATAATGTAAAAAAATTAATCTATTCTTCATCAGCATCAGTTTACGGAGATGCCTTGGAAATACCAATGACTGAAGATCACATCTATAATAATAAAACATTTTATGGCGCTACTAAAATTGCAGGCGAACACATGTGTAGGGCCTACCATCACAGATATGGATTAAATTACGTAGGACTTAGGTATATGAATGTTTATGGTGCCCGCCAGGATTATAAGGGCGCATATATCGCTGTTATAATGAAAATGTTAGATAAGCTTGAGCAAGGTGAATCCCCTGTTGTATATGGCGATGGTTCGCAAAGTTATGACTTTATCTACGTAAGCGATGTTGCCAGAGCAAACATATGTGCCCTAAAGGCGGCCGCCACCGATTCATTCTACAATGTTGGCAGTGGAACCCAAACTTCGATTAAAGAATTAGCAGAAATTGTTTTAAAGATAACCAACAGTAATCAAAAAATTAAATATGAACCAGCAGGAACCACCTTTGTAACAAATAGGATAGGATCTCCTATTAAGGCCTATGAAGAAATAGGTTTTAAATATTCGATAGAACTAGAAGATGGACTTAAAAAATTAATTCAGTGGAGAGATGAACATAAAAGAAGTCGTTTATGAAAAATATTCCAATTACCAAACCATACATAGATAGTGACGATCTGGAACAGATCCAAATACCCCTTAAAACCGGATGGCCTGTTCAAGGACCGTTTGTAGCAAAATTTGAAAGTGAATTTGCACAATTCGTAAAGTCACCATACGCACTGGCCACATCTAGTTGTACTACCGCTCTTCATTTAGCATTGCTTGCACTTGGAATTAAAAAAGGTGATAGGGTTATTGCCCCTAGTTTCACCTTTATAGCCACTCAAAATAGTATTGAGTATTGTAACGCCGAAGTAGTCTTTTGTGATATTGAGCTTGACACCTTCAACATTAAAATATCTGAAATTGAAAAAATTTTAAGTGAAGATAAAGAAAAGAAAATCAAAGCAATAATTCCAGTTGATCTATTTGGACTAAGTGCCAATCTTCCTGCCGTTATTGATCTGGCCAAAAAATTTGATTTAAAAACTGTTGAAGATGCTGCCTGTTCTTTTGGTGGATATATTGGCGAACAACACTCGGGCACATTTGCCGATTTTGGTTGTTTTTCTTTCCACCCTAGAAAGGCCATTACAACTGGTGAGGGTGGAATGGTTATCTGTAAAGATGAAAAACTAGCATCTTTAATAACTCAATTAAGAAATCACGGTGCAACTAAAACTGATCTACAAAGACATAAAGAAAAAGGAGGATCGCTCTTACCAAATTTTAACTCCCTTGGATTTAATTACAGAATGACAGATATTCAAGGTGCTTTTGGAGTCAGTCAAATAAAGAAGGCCGATTTTATTCTTGATAAAAGAAATACCATCGCATCTCAATATATGAAGTCCCTTCAAAATTTCTCTTGGCTCAAACTACCTTCAATTCCAGAAAACTATATCCATAGTTTTCAATCTTTTGTCTGCTTATATTTGGAAGGGGAAGATCCCTCGTCTCTAACCTATGAAAAAATTCTTCGACTAAATAAACTTAGAAACAATTATATGGAGAAATTAGAAGAAAGGGGAATTGCAACGAGGCAAGGGACTCATGCTGTTCATACAACAGACTACTACAAAAGAAGGTACAATTTACAAGATAAACAATTCATAAACTCCTTTGCAGCTGATCGTCTGAGCATCACACTACCTTTGTATGCTGAAATGAGTGAAGAAGATTTTACTTACGTTATAGACCACCTAAAAAGGCTCCATTAAATATGTGTGGAATAGTTGGAATTATTTCACTTAAAGAAAAACCAATCCAAACGACAATTCTCAAGCAGATGTGCGATGTAATTGCCCATCGCGGTCCTAATGATGCTGGTTATTTTGTTGCCCAAAGTGGACATCAAATAAAAAAACAAACATCTTACTCTCTAAATTTTTCCGATTCCCAATTCTCTACAATTTCACCGCTATTACCAATAATTGATAGTGATAGTGGACGAAACGAACTTGAATCAGAGAAATGGAATGTTTTTCTAGGTCACAGACGATTATCCATTATTGATCTCAGTCCTACCGGCCATCAGCCGATGAGTGATAAATCCAAATCCATTTGGATCGCTTTTAATGGTATGATCTATAATTTCAAAGAACTTCGCAGCGACTTGCAAAACCTAGGATATGTTTTTAAAAGTAAAACCGATACCGAGATTATTTTATACGCCTACCAAGAATGGGGGAATGATTGTGTTCTCAAATTTAATGGTATGTTTGCCTTTGCTATTTGGGATAATGTTAAAAAGGTAATGTTTTTAGCAAGAGATCGCTATGGCATAAAACCTCTTTATTATACCATAGTCAACAATATCGTCATCTTCTCCAGCGAAATCAAGAGCATTTTACAATATGAAGAATATAATAAAGAATTAAATCCAGAAGCATTAAATGAATATTTTACTTTTCAAAATTTATTTAGAAATGAAACTCTCTTTAAAAATATTTTCATCCTTCCACCTGCACATTTTGCAATAATTGATTTTAATTCAGGTTTTAAATTACATCAATATTGGGATTTTGACTTTACTCAAGTTAACGAAACATTAACTTTTGAAGAAGCAGCAGAGGAAACGGTTCACCTCTTAAAGAAGGCCGTTAATCGGCAAATAGTGGCTGATGTTCCCGTTGGATGCTATTTAAGTGGAGGTATGGATAGTGGATCAATTGTGGCAATAGCGAGCCGAAGCATAAACAGACTTACCTCCTTTACTGCCGGCTTTGAATTATCAAAAATAACCGGAGTGGAAGCAACATTTGATGAGAGACGAGATGCTGAATTAATGGCCAATGAATTTAAAACGGAACATTACGAGCAAATTATCAATGCTGGAGATATTTCATGGGTTTTACCAAAATTAATTTATCATCTTGAAGATTTAAGAGTAGGCATGTGCTACTCCAATTACTATATCAGTAGATTGGCATCTAAATTTGTAAAGGTTTGCTTATCAGGAACAGGTGGAGATGAACTTTATGGTGGATATCCTTGGCGATATTACAGAGTGATTCATTCCCTTGATAAAGATCAATACTTTAATAATTATTATCATTTCTGGAAAAGACTAGTGTCTGATGAAGAAAAAACATCACTATTTAATTTCAATTCGAAAATCAATGAGCAAGATATAAAAACAAATACTTTTTCAATTTTTAAATCTGTTTTTAATAAAAATAGTCATTTGAAATTTATATTACCTGAAGATCATGTTGCAAACTCATTATATTTTGAGATTAAAACATTTTTACATGGACTAATGATAGTTGGAGATAAACTTTCCATGGCCAATGGTCTAGAGGAAAGATTCCCGTTCTTAGATAATGATCTGGTTGACTTTGCCACTAAAATACCTGTTCGCTATAAACTTAGAAAATTTGATCAAATCATAAATTTTGACGAGAATGAACTTAAGAAAGTTACAAAATATTTTCGTGAATTTGATGACGGCAAAAATGTTCTTCGACGGGCCATGAAATCCCTGCTGCCAACACATATCATTCAAAGAAAAAAACAAGGATTTTCCTCTCCCGATGAAAGCTGGTTCAGGGGTGAAAATATTGAATATGTCAAAGATACACTACTTCTATCAAACAATATAAAATCCGATAAATATATAAACAAAAATTTTATTAAAAAAACAATTTGATTGGCGCTTTAATTGATCCTTTGATTGGCATTTTTATGATTACCTCAAGAATTACTTTAAGAATTACCTTAAGAATATCCATATTAATTCAAACAAGGGTAATAGATATGAGTAATAAAAACAAATTTTTCTCATCTTTCTCATCTGCAAAGCTTCCTCAATTTTACCTTAACAGCTTTTTCTATAAAAATACGAATGAAATTAATTTAACACCGATTTTCGCAAACTATAAAATCAATGTTTTCAGACCCTAAATTTTTGTTCAATATTTTTTCATAAATTCTCTGCAGAATATTTAAGGCCAACAAAATTCCAATAAGTCTTTTATAACAGTAATAATCATATTATAATTTAACCCGATAGTAATTTCTCTTAGTTTCTTATCACCGTGATCTATATCTGAGATAGTTGTGCTTCGTTGCTTTGTTTTTATATATGATCTTCGTATTCAGCTTGAGATGGAGGACTACTCGGATTCTTCTAGTGATACGTCTCTATAATAAATTTTCAACCTCTACAAATTTAATGAAAGGTAGAACTCTCCCTCCGTTCTCTGCATGTCCAAAATCTTTATTTCCTAAGTGAACTTGGTAGGCCTTCGGAATTTTGAGCCGAGTTTGATAATATGCTAAAGTTGCACTAACTTGTCTTTCCCCACTTTTACACTCAACCATGAAAAGAGGGTTTTTATTCTTTATTACTATAAAATCTACCTCTTTTCCGTCGGTATTACGAATATAATGTAAGCTCATCTTATCTCCATTATAATCTTCATGAAAATGACAGTACTTTAAGAGATGAACTGCTACAAGATTTTCAAAACACGCTCCTGGATTATCATTAAGTATGGACCAATCCCAAAAAAATAATTTTTGCATTTTTTTTATTGCTTTGGACCTGTCTTTTACATACGGTGATATTTGAAAAGTTATATAAACATTATCGAAAACATTGAGATAATTTTTTATTG
>JADGAM010000187.1:6952-8438 GCA_015232015.1 Oligoflexia bacterium
CAAATCTTCCTCAAGTCCTCGTACTGATAATAGTGAGGATGCTCGAGAGGGAAGAACTGACATTAAAATTTCAAGATTGGATATTTCTTTAATGTTCGACAAATCACGAATATCTTGTTGGATAATTCTCGAAATTCTTTCATTCTGCCAACGTTTAAGGAAGCGATTATCTTGTTTAAACAATGGTTGTGGAAACCCGCCATAGTGAAGAAGATCCTTGAGGACATCCTTATATGTACCTAATTCACTAATTGTAAACGGATGCAATCGATAATAATGGTATCTTCCAAGTAATGAATCTCCTCCCTTTCTGAAGTGATCTAGACGAGCAGATCCAGTGATTAAAAAATTTTTATCTGGAAATTCATTATCATAAATACCCTTAAGAAGACCTCTCCACATTCGATATTTATGTACCTCATCGAGAATGATGAGTTTATGGTCAGTAGCAAAATCTCCCTTTATAATTATTTTTTTATCTTGCAGATTATCCCAATTTAAGTAAATTCCACTATTTTTATGTAGAAAAGATTTTGCCAAAGTAGTTTTTCCTACTTGCCTTGGTCCACCTATAAAAACCATGGCCTCAGCTAGATCTTCTTCTATAGCTTTTCCTAAATAGCGCTGATATTTTTTTTCTTTAAGTTTTAGTGATTCTGTCATATTTGCAACTCTTCTCATTTGATTTGCTTATAAAACCTCTTGGTATTTTTTTGAAGTCCACTTCATTTTATTCCGTATTTTTTTGAAGTCAAATTAAAAACGTTACCGCCAAATTGGTGGGAATAATACCTTTATTTGAGGGTCGAAGAGCTTGAAAAGGCCGATAAGATTATGATTTAAAAATACTTAGAAGTTTATTTAGAGCTTTTTTTTCCATAGAAATAATTTGATCAAGTTCATTTGTATCCAACCAAATTCCTTTGCAATCAGGACATTCATCGATTAGAATTTTTTTGTAATTAATTTCAAATAAATCTGCACCACACTTTGGGCATTTCATAAAGTGTGTGGCCTTACGTTTCTCTCGTTCTTCTTTTACTAATTTATGGAGTTTTTCTTCCTCAATTTTCTTTCTTCTTTCTAACTCTAATTTTTTAAAATATTCCTCTTCATTTTGACTTGGTGTTAATGACATAAATAATTACCTCTCTAAATTTCTAAATTTTTTAATATATGATTTGTTGAAAATTATTATTAATTAAAAATTTTTATTTATCAAGAGGATATGAAATTAAACTATAAAGTTGATAAAAACAACCTGGTATTTAGAAACATATATTTAATTATGTCAAAAGATTATCATTGTGTATTAAATCATTTCCTGATTTATAAAAGATTTTTTTAGTGTTCAAATTAGATTTTTACATAATTTATATTTCGTGCCCAAAATAAAGGGCAGTGTGTACTTTTGTTGTCACTTGTTCAAAAGAAAAATTATTTAGTTTAAATTTGTATCCAAGTTAAGTGCTTGCTTTTTTAAGAT
>JADGAM010000188.1:0-5636 GCA_015232015.1 Oligoflexia bacterium
ATTACAGAAAATGAACAAATTTTAAAGAAAGTGGTACATAGTGATCATCCTTTGAGAACCTAATTTTTAGTAGGGCATCGCTATTTATGTTGTGCAAATTTTCCTTCAAAACAATTCGAGCATGATCGCAATTTGAGCGTAAATAGTTTTCTGGATAATACTCTAAAACCATACTGAGCTTCTTAAATCTATTTTGAATATCCACCAATTGCACATCATGAATGACGTTTTCACTACGAAGTTGTTTTCTGATATGATTGGCATCATCTCCACCTACAAAAGTTTTAAATCCTTGCGGAGTTAATGAGAAGGCCCGAAAAGGTTTTCTCTCCCAAGTAAAATAATGATGTAATACTAACTGTTCATCGGTAAGTCTTTGTAATCTTCGATATACATTTGGCATTGATAAATTTTCAAAAACATCTCTATTAATTTGATTTGGCAATGCCACTTTGTTCATAAATAGATATTCTAATAAGCGCGAGTCCTTTTGATTTAAAATAATTTTTTTGCATCTTTTATACATACATCGCCCTCTGGTAAAATATGGTTTTCATTTTGTGATTGGTTTAAAATAATCTTTGGTTGTAACATTTTTCTTTCTCCATTTTTAAATTCATCAATTAACTGTTTTCCAAAATCCTTAATCTCTGCCGAGGTAATAAGTGGTGCTTGAATTTCAATAAGCTTATTTCCCAAACTCCAAATGCCTCTACCGGGAATATCAGGTAATGAGTAAGCGATTCCACTTCCAAGCACGGTAACTGATCCTTGCAGGGTATTGGTTTTGAAACAAAACTTTCCACTAATGTTTTCCTGAATGTGAGTATCAATTGTTTCTTTCGTCACCTTTTGAGTGGCCAAGATCAGATGAATACCGGCCGCGCGGGCCAGCTTGGCCAAGGAATCGGTTAATTCTTTCGCTCTCGCCGATAGACCAGATGCCTCTTGGTTGGCAAAATTTTTCATAAAAAGTGTGGAAGCTTCATCAATTGCAATAACAATCTTATCCATCTTGTCTCGAAGTGGTTGAATCTCTCGATGTCCATTTTTTTCCAAGTAAGCAAAACGCCGATCCATTTCATCTTTAAGTAGTTGCAAAGTAAAAACTGCCATCTTCATATCCTTAACAATGGTAGCGTTGGGATAATCTTTAAAGTCTTGAACTTCTACGCCTCCCTTTAGGTCGATCAAATATAGTTGCAAATAAGGAGAACTTTTAAGTAGCGATACCAATATCTCTTTAAAAAGGATTGATTTACCACTGCCAGTGGTTCCAGCAATCAGCATGTGCGGTAGTTCGTTTATATTTTGAGTAACAATTCCATTCGAAGATTGTCCTAAAATAAAATGATCTTTAGGCAAATCAAAGCTACTTAGAGAACTAAACTTCACGACTTTGGGCCAATGGTACTTGCTCAAAATGATTTTAGTAAAACCAGGATTACTATCGTGACTAATGGATTCTATCTTTTGTCCAAACGCCGCTTCCAAATCATCTTGCCGATTTTGAAATAGTTTAATTCCAATTCCTCCATTGGCCACCACCACTTTTGTGCGATTGAAATCCTCATCACTCACCTCAGTTATTTTAGGTTTACTCTTTATTCCGTTAGTCAATCCCAAACGATTAAACAGATTTTGAAATTTGTTTACTTTGCAGTACTCTGGAAAACCATAGATAAAAAGTTGAAGGCCAATAAAAAGCGTGAAACAAAACATCTTGTGAACAGTAATATTTGTGCCTACTATTTTTAATAATGTCTCGACTTTTAAAAATGCCGGACCATATCGTTGCCATAAATGAAGATGGGTTTCGGTTTCCACAAAATAATTCATGACTACCAAACCAGCTACAAACAAAAACCAGAAGGATAAACTCTTATAGGGTAAATTTTTAATACCGTAATAAAATGTCTTAAACCCAAAGGTAAAAAGTTTTTGAATGAGATCATAAAAGGCATCCAAACTTTGCCCTTGGGTTTTACTATGAGTATTGTTACTTCCGTTACTAATAAAAACCTCCTTGACTAATTTTACTTCCCAAAAATGTTTGGGTTATATTTACAATAATTTCTTTTCCAGCAGGAATTATCACATAGGGTTTTTGTCGATTCATTTCTTCTAAGGCCCGTCCAGATTCATTAGTGATGGTTCTTCTACTCCCTTCGAGCAAAGCATTTTCTACAGTGTTTTTAGGTAAAACCACTGCACCTTCGGTAGTACCAATCACTTGCTTTTCTTGTAAGACTTCCGCAGCAGCACCGCTCATGCTCCAACCAAAGTTGGATGCCAGGCGGGTTCCTAAATTACTGTAATACTCTCCTATAATTCCTGGATTAAAATCATTACTGCTTAAGGCCTGTGCTTGAATATCAAATTCCACATCATCGTTGGTGAGTCCTTTGTTTATGACGAGAAACACTCGGTTGCCATCATCTGGATATTGAACTTGAGCAAACAGCTTTGTTCCTTTCGGAATGATAACTGATCCTTTGTTTCTGGCGCCAAAAGGTAATTCAATTTTTACCAAAGGATTGCTTACTCTGGTATCAATGGGAGTGAGTAGCTTCCCAATAATAGATGTTCCTAGAGGGAGCTTTTCTTCAAAGGGATCATCTTTATCTTCTCTACTTATAACCATCGGTGCAGAGTAAATTAACTTTTCTTCGTTTGACGGAGGTGACTCACCATGAATTCTAATTTCATCATAATTAGTTCTTCTGGCCTTTGCCTTGGCCCTATTTTTACCTTTTTGTGAATTACTTGCTGATGCTTGTTCAAGTTCATTATCACCATCGTTATTTTTATTACTCATGACTATAGCAGAAGTTGCAGAAGCTTTTTTGATAGGTAGAATTTCCTCCTTTTTGGGTGGCATTTCTGTTCTTATGCTTTGGTAACTTTTCCGAAGATAAACAGTTTCTTCGGTTGGTGTAACAATTATGGTAGCAATCAAGCAAATACAAATAATAACGGCAGTGATTCCAATATTTCTCATTCGGACTCTATTTTTACCTCCTTCTTTTTTTATGTAGATGTTACTAAATTTTGGTATTAATTTTTTAAAATTTAGCGTTTTAATCTTATCCCTCCTTTATGATAAGTAGCTGTTTGAACAACTGCCTGTTAAAGTAATAGATAACTTCCATATTAAAATCACCTTTGAAATCCTTATTCATAATTATTCGCCCTCTACTTTTTTCTCCAATCGCATTTAACTCATCTTTCTCATAAACAATTTCTCTAATAATGGCATTATTTACATTTGCTTTCGTTTGAGATGCTGACTCCGTTGAAACATTAATCTTCATCTCTTTTAAGTTTATTGGGCCATCGCCTTGAAGTTTGGTAATTTCAAGATCAATTAAATGAAATTTACGAATGGGATCGATGTTATTTTTAACCCACTTTATTTCCAAAGCTTGAGTAATTGGTGCAACAGTTGACACTAACGGTGTTGGTACTGGTATTTGTAAGGGTACTGATACTTGGATCTCTTTTCCTTTATCTTTACCTCCAACTTTTTCTGCAACTTTCTCTTCAACTTTGATTTTAATGTCATTAGTATTTGTGTTTGTTGCAGTGGTAGTTCCACCATCGTTCCATCTTACTTTTACCAAATCATCATAACGATCACTTCCATCTACTTTAAGAATAAATCCATAACGATGGTATTTACCGTACACAAAGAGATTGGTTCTTATGCTCGGTTGTAATGGTTGAATGTTCACATCATTATGGACATATTCAAGGTTAAAGTAATTTTTATTACCAATGTTTACTTTAAACGGTTTCTCCAAAAAGCTTAAAACTGTTGCTTGTCCTACCTTTAAATTAATAGTCTCTACCTTCTCATCATCAACATAAACAGTTCGGACCCCACCAACAGGTAACGACGAAAAGGCCAGAAGCAGAATAAACAATGGAATAAAAAAGAGCACTTGTTTGAAAAATTTAATTCTTTTCATGTTCAATTACTCCATTTATATAAAGCCCTAGTGGATTTCTATAGGTAACTTCTCCCTCTGAAATTTCAACTGCAATTTGAGTAGATGCCAAAACTTTTATTCCTCCAATTTCAATTACTCGATCAAAATCAACAATAACTGCTTGATCTCCGACATCAACTCGTTCAATTAGAATTCGTTGTTTAATTGATTTTGCGAGGTCTTTGTTCTTTGCATTTCTATTGCCAGAGTTTCCATTACCATTTCCGTTTCCATTATTATCAATTCCATCAGCAGTGTTGGCCGAATCGTCTCGAACTTTTTGATTCTGCAAATCCTTTCTAATTTGCTTTAATAGTCCTTCATTCACCCAAGGTTTAAGTCCACCAACTATCTTATCAATATCAAATTCATTCCACTGATAGCGTGTGAGAATAAAATTTTTAACTAAATTTTCAATATCAACCTTGGTCATGGTGATATTTTCATATTTTGCTGACCAGAATTTATGAACATCATTTTGGTTTTCTATTACTATTGGCGGTCGCATAGAGGTGAAAATGAGATGTCCAAATAATAGTAAAGTTACCAGCATCGAGATTACGGCCATAAATTTATAGAAAACCAGAAATCGATTGATCCGTACCCACTGGTCAAGGTGAATTGGTTCATTATCAATAGCGTTCATTGATTTTTCCTTTATGTTTAAATTTGTTAATAAAAAAATTAATAAAAATTTAGATCGGCCAACGAATTGGGAGAATTGGTGTCCATATTGGAGTAGGTGTTGGCGTTGCGATTGGCATGAAAAGTCGCAAAGGAGGTGTCCACGGAAGTGGTGCAATTGGTACAAGTGATTCTTTGATACTCATCTCGACCCCTAACTGTCCTTTATCGTTTTTGCCCCAACATGCGACCTCATCAACACCTAAAGATTTGCTAATGCAAGCAAAACCATCTCCAATTTGGATTTTGCCATGAATTTTTCCAATTGATCGTTTTTCTACGCCCTTAATATTTTTTCCCCAACAGTAAAAATCATCTTCATCGTGAACACATGATTCTTCTAATCCCAATACCAGAGAATAAACCTGAGGACTAACTCCTGGAATTGAAATAGGAGGAGAGAATATTTTTTTTATTCCGTTATAATACATCTCCCCCCAGCACATAACTTTATCATCAAGATCAATTACGCAACTATAATTTCCTTTGGAGGCCACAGATAAAATACGTCCTTGAGTGATATTAGGTACGAGTACAGTTCCAAATTTATTTCCAGTAATTCCCAATTGGCCAAAGCTATTATCCCCCCAACAATAAGCTTTATTAGAATCGTCGGAGTAACATGTGTGATTATAACCAGCACTCATATCACTTAGTTCTGTTTGAGAATTTACAACCTCAACTGGAAATTCAGAGTAACTAAAAACAAGTGGTCCAGTTCCTAATTGACCATACTTATTATCCCCCCAGCATTTAACCTTCTTTAACACACTTTCAAGTGAACAAATATGGTTAGCTCCCATAGTGATAAGATTATAATTATCTCCATTGATAGGCATAATCTCTCTAAAGTCCTTTTCCTTATGACGTTTGCATTTTATGGCCTTATTGGTGGTTACACACATCTGATGATCATTTATCTCTAATTGACCATAATATTCATTAGAGTAGTGAACAAAA
>JADGAM010000188.1:5675-8385 GCA_015232015.1 Oligoflexia bacterium
CACCAATAATTGATAAATTACCCCAGCATAAAATTCCTAAATCACTACGCTCCTCTTTTTCATTAGCAATCAAGCAAACATAATCATTTTGAGCGATAATATCCATGGCCCGAAGTTCTTTTATCGAAATGGTAATTTCAATTTTCTCCTTTACTTTTTCACTTTTGTCATAGGCCCAAATTGTGATTTTTCTTTCTTTGCCACTTCCAATCTTAATTGGTGTCCCCGTAATTGCTCCTGTTTTTGTATTAAGTGTAATTCCAAGAGGTAAATAGCTCTCTTTACCAATAACAAATTTATCTATTGTACCATTTTCAATAATTGCTTTAACTTCATCAATTTTTGTTCCGTGATAAAAATCATAGCGATCTTTTGGATAATGAAACTTAATTGGTTCACTAACCACTTCAATTTCAGGTGTAGGTGTCGCCACAGGCGTTGATATTGGTACTGGTGTCTCAGTTAAATTTCCACCTAAAGGTGGTGAGGGTGGATCAACATTTCCATTGGGAGTTCCTCCTGACTCGGTAGTTGTATTAGTATTTGAACTATTATTATTTCCATCCTCAGTTGTTGTTGATGGATTACTGCCACCCTTATCCTCATCCAAATAATGG
The DNA here is from genome assembly GCA_015232015.1 of Oligoflexia bacterium. Lineage (GTDB taxonomy): Bacteria > Bdellovibrionota > Bacteriovoracia > Bacteriovoracales > Bacteriovoracaceae > JADFZW01. Next base: position 6,293 of record JADGAM010000188.1, read on the forward strand.
CACCCACTCACTATTGGCAAGAATAGAAGTAATAGCATTAGCATAAAAATCTTTTTCATATTCCTCCTTTTTTATTTGTTACTATTTTGATCTTTTCTTTCCCCCACATTTTTTTGACCTCTATTCAAATTAGAACTAGAACTTAAATTAGAATTTGGAACTACTCGATCTTTTAGATAACCATAAGCGCGGCCACCAGCATTTCTAGTTTTATCAATACCTCCTTTGAATAATTTTCCACCGAAGCGATTCATCGTTCTTGTTAAGGTTACAGTTGACAATTGAGCGTAATGTGAGCCAACATTAGAAAGTCCATCACTTAGAATTGATCTGGTAGTAATTGGGATAAAGAGCATACTAAAACCAATGAAAAAATTTACCATGATCGCAGTTAGAAAATTGTCATCTCCATTTTGGGAAAAGTTATTAACGGTAACAAATTTTAAAATCAATACCGCCAAAATGCTCCATAAAATTTTCCACGAGGCAACGGTGAGAATTCCCTTGTAAAGATTTGTAGTAATATAGGCGGTTCCCTCATGCACATACATCAAAATCATAAGTGGAGAGATAATATACAAAACCGCCCATACAAAGTTTATTAAAGCATTGGCCACAAAGATTCCCAAGTAAGCAACCATATATGAGAGTAAATTCAGAGTAAAAATCAGATACTCTTTAAATTTTACCCAGCTCATAGTTATCTTGCTATTTCTCTGAGTGACTTCATCCAACACCATCTGCAAACTGGTAATTCCACCAATTTTTTGTACTAATCCCTCTGTTATTTCTGCGATAATATGCAAACACTCACTAAAGGAAACAAACAAAAGCACTGATATAACCATTCTACGAATAATACGAATAACATCTGGACGTGCCTCTTCAAATTTAAAATATTCTAAAAGAATACAAAAACTTGTAAATAGTGGCAGTAGTATCCAGTAGATTAAATCAATATTCCCTTTTAATTCATGACAAGCATTTGGAATCCAATCATACATGCTAACTCCCTTGCTATTACTGTTGTTATTGTTTTTATAATCTTGGTAGGTAAAAATCATTTTTTGGTTTTATCGTTCCTCCTTTCATGTCATTTTGAATTTTGTTGTAATGTTCGGATGCCTCTTTACCTTCTTTGTTTCTAATCCCCATTGTTTCGCTTTGAAGTTTTAAAAGTTGACCATTTACTTTTAGGAGCTGAGTTAATGTATTTAGAATTTGTGAGTTCACCTGAACATTCATTCTGGCCGCACCCTTTGGACTGGCCTTTTCACTCTGTAGTAACAATTTTTTCGAGTTATCTTCTTGAACGGTTGCATAGTCTGAAAGAGTGCTGGTCATTTGAATACTTTCCGCAACAGTCTTATCATGAAGTTCAAACATTTTAAGATCTGGTCCATTTTTAACATCACCATACAACCTCTTCACATTTTGATAAGCATCTTGGTAATCACGAATCTCTTTCAGTATTCGCTCATCTTTTAAAGGCATTGTTTGCAATAATCCATAGGCATTATCAATTCCTCTATTAAGGGTCATGATCAACTCTTCGTTGTACTTTCCTTGTTCCAGCATGGCCTTCAACTGTTTATACTGCTTAATATTTTCTGACAATATTTGTGCCAAATAGGGAATTTGAGCGGCACTACTTACAAAAGCAAAAGTATTTTTAGAATATGTGATCGTGAAAACTAGAGAGGAAAGGATACTAAAATTAATAATGATAAAACCAAACAAACCAAGAACCAATTTTTGTTTAATAAACTTTAAAATAGATACCTCCTTTTTAAATTTTTTATTTAATTTTCTTGTTTTGATAATTCAACGAAGAGATTAATCCCCGACAAATGAGGATTCTTCTCTTGAAATTCACTAATTTTAACCTTATCAAGAGGATCAGTAGTGCAGATCCAATAACTCAGTTGATCTGGTTCCAGCATCAAGACAGTAGAATTTTGATCTTGCAGATAATAAAACTCAGAGAATTTTCCCTTTTCTTGCCGGAGTGATTTTATTATTTCGATTTCAATCTCTTTTAAATCTAAAATTTTTTGAAAATCTCTCCAATCAATTCCTCTCTGCTTTAAGAT
>JADGAM010000189.1:0-393 GCA_015232015.1 Oligoflexia bacterium
TAAGGCATAATACTCATGAAGATTATCTTCAATTTGACATTGCCTCATATGATTTTGGATTAGTGGCAGTAGATGATGATTCAGCTAATACTAGATTTAATATTCAATATTTTGGATCAGATTTTATTAATGATTGCAAACCACCATACATCGATGGAGAAAATAGTAATTATTTTCGAGTTTACTCTACTAACTGTAAAGAAGTTTTTACAACAAATAATAGCAGTTGTTTTGTCGAAGTTCAGGCCATACCTCGAAGTAACATGGAAGATCTAGGTATCGGAGAACACACAGCTAATCTTGTAGTTGAATGTGGGGCCGACGATAATCTTTATCAAATCACCGCTGAGATAACTGCCATTGGATATTAATATTAAATATACTCGCTTCCCC
>JADGAM010000189.1:502-8300 GCA_015232015.1 Oligoflexia bacterium
AACAACTAATTTTTCTTTTTCTACTCTAACAATATTATTACTAGATTTATCATCTATAAAAAAACGATCATTATTGGCCACTAAATAATTTTCATTTTTTTTATCTTTATCTTTGCACACATCACTCAGTGTTTCCCAAGAACCTAAATCGCTCCAATCAAAATTAGCTGCAATCAAATTCACCCTAGTTGATTTTTCCAATATGGCATAATCAATAGATATCGAGGGCATTAATTGATACTCTGTTTTTAATTGTTCTTTTTGATTTAAATTTAAATCACCTAATCTATGATAAAATTTATAAATCTCAGGGGAATGGGTTTCAAACTCTCTAAGTAAAGTTTCAATAGAGGCCACGAACATACCTGCATTCCAATAATATCCTTTTGAAATATACTCTTTGGCCAATTCAAAATGCGGTTTCTCTTTAAACTCTTTAACCTTATGCGCGTCTGCGTCTGCGACCGCGTCTGCGACCGCGTCTGTTTTAATATAACCATATCCCGTATGTGGGAAATTGGGTTTTATTCCAATAGTAACTATAGAAGAATTTTTTTCAGCAACTTTAAGTGCATTGAAGAAATCTTTTTTAAAGGCATCTTTATTTAAAATAACATGATCAGATGGCGCAATAATAAGCATATCATTTTTCTTAGCTCCAGCTTTGATCAATGTTATAAGTGAAAGAAAAATACAAGGAGCAGTATTTCTGGCCAATGGTTCTAATATCAAATTGTTTTCAGGCATGAGCCCTAGTCCTGAGGAATATTTTTTTGCTAATGCTTCTTGCTCTTTTATGGTAACAATATAACGGTGACTTTTATCTACTAGCCCCTCAAATCTAAGCAATGTTTCCTCTAATAAAGTTTTTTCACTCGCTAAATTCAAATATTGTTTGGGTCGATCTTTTGTTGATTCAGGCCAAAATCTTCTTCCCGAACCTCCGGCCATAATTAATGCATAATAATTTATTTTTTCCATAGCAAAATTCCTGTTTATTTATGTTAGCTTATTTATGTTATTTATGTAGGGATAATGTATAAGAAAAGCAGCAAATTTAAAACAACTAAACAAAGATTAAATTCGATTAAGTTCGGTTAAATTCGACTAAATTAGATTAAGTTAATTGAACTCTGTTATAATATAATCTTGCCCCTGAAAAAGAGATTCCTCTTTATTAATATAGTCTTTGGCATCGGAGATATTATTAAAGCTTCCAAGACTCACTCTATACCAAACTCCTTTATCAGGAATACGAACTTCACTTAATATTGGGTTATAGCCACGCACACGAAAACCATCAGCAAATTTCATCGCATCTGATTCTAACTGGTAGGAACCAATTTGTATGGTGTATTTACCTGCACCCATACCAGCACCTGCTATATTGTTATTGCTATTAACGCTGTTAACGCTATTAACGCTATTATTGGGGGCACTGTTAGCAGCTGTTATGTTTGCTGTCTCACTACTTGTAACACTAACATTGCTTGGAATTGAACTTACACTTCTAGCAATTTTTTCATTTGCATTGCTAGTAGTCTGTGGACCATCTTCTAGGGCCACACGATTAATCTTTTCAAACTCCTCTTCTAATTTTTTGTATGTCTTATCAACATTTGGCCTTATCTCTTCTCTCGAGGAGACCATCATCTTTTTTGTTACATCATCCATTCGCTCCTCTTCGATAGATTTTAGATCCACCTTCTCCTTATCATAAAAAGAGATTCCTCCTTTTTGCAAAGAAAAGCTTTTCCCAATCTTCACTCCAAAGGCAAAGGAGGTGATCGCTATTAAGATCATAAAAACGAAGATAAGCGCTAATTCTTTTTTATCAAAAATAAATACTCTATTTTTCTCATCCATATTTCTATTCTAAATTTCTATACCATTTGATGCAACAAAATTTAATGACTTATCACTTTTTTATATTTTTTACTTTTTTAGCTGTAGGTAGTTCAAAAATTTATTTAAAGATTTATAAGAATTCGTAATACCAATATGTTAATTAAAGTACTTTTTGAAATCTCTGTGCATATTACTCAACTAATACAACAAATAAATATGAGGTATTGGGTTATGTTAAAGAGAATATCAACAATAAAAATAATAAAAATTTTTTACTCTTCTATTAGTATTGTTATCGAATGTATACGCAACTTGGCATCTGAAAAGAAAGCACAAACAATAATTGAATATTTAATTATCTCCGCCTTAGTAGGAATATTTTGCCTAGTAACCATGAAAGAACTTGGAAGTGTTTTAGAGAGAAGAGTTGAAGAGATAAAAAAACAAGTGGCCAGAAATTTGGATTTAAAATGATAACTCATGTAATATTTTTTCCAATAATGTTGCTCATTTTTACTTTTTTCATGCTTTACTCTACAAGTAATTCAAAAAATTATTTGAATGAATTACCAAGTATTGAAAAGCAATCCATTCAAAAGTTAAATCTTAATAAAAACCAGAATAGGAATGAAAAAGGAAGTGGGACTTTAATTGGCACAACTTTGCTCTCACTTCTTGCATTTATGGCCAATATTTATTCCCTAACCATGGAATATAAAAAAACAATATTAGAAGATCATCTTCAAACTATTCTTTGTCATGAGTATCTAGTTAGGATTAGCTCTTTATATATTAAAGAAATTTTCATCTCTGAGAATACGCCAAATTATCAAAAATTAATTCATAATGTTTTTTTACAAAAAATAAGAGATACAAAAAATGCAAAAAATACAAATGATTTTTGTAAAAAAAATAAAAATTCATCTACATTTCTTTTGGCCAATCTACCTTTTAAAATATCATCAAATATGACTCTTATTAGAAATAAGTTTGGTTTTATAGAATTAAAAAACAATACATGGAGTATTAATACTTCAACTAAATATGGAAATAACATTTATAGTACAACTTTTAATTTCATACAAAAAGACTATACCTATGAAACAAAGAAAATTTTTAAGCAAAATAAATTTGAATAATTTAAATTACAGAGGAGATGGTTTAATTGAATATCTGGTATGGATTACTCTCATAAATACTTTAGGTTTATATATAATAACTTTAAATATCTACTATACAAAAATGAAATCATTGCTGTTAGCTGATTTCACAAAGCAAGAGGTGCTAATTGAAAAAATCTATCTTAAATAATAAAAATGGCAATCACCTCTCACAAATTTTACAAAAAAAGAGTCGGTTGTTACTTTTTGTAATTTTAATTTTTCTATTGCTTAATACTTTTTATTACTTTGTTTTATCTTTAAAAGATAAAACAACAACAATAACATCATCGTTATCATCATCAGCGGCAGCGTTGCAACGCTCATACCTAAATGATTCATCATTAATTGAAGTGCAAATTCCTCTAAAAATTTTTTTTCCTATAAAAAATTTAAATTCAAATCAAAATCAAAATCAAAATCAAAATCAAAATATTAAAATAGCAGTTTTTGATAGTGATAATAAATTAATAACAGCACCCGCCTATATTTATACTAATGAAGTAGCAAATCTCAAACAAACTTCTGAACAGATAGACTTAATTACTATTCTTATTAACAAAAAAGACGTCAAAAAAGTATTAAATGTTGATGAAAAGAAATATTGGAAGGCCTTACCTTTTATTGAAGAAGTATCAAGTAGTAATTCACTAACAAAAAACAAAAATAATGAGAAAAACACAGAGGAAACTGGCCATGAAATTAAATTATAAAATCATCATTTATAACATCATAATAATTATACTAATTTTTTTTAATTCACTGGAGGCCAGAGATATAATTTTAATTACATATACCAGTAATAATAATCAAGATTTCATCTCCATTGTAAAAAATGCTCTAATAAATAATGAGCATATTCCACAAAAATTGATTTCAATAAAATATGATTCATCCTCTACTTCTAGATCTGCTTGTGTAAAAAATTTTGATAGTGTGATACAATTTTGTATAAGTAACAATGAAAATGGAAATAATGAAAGTGGAAATAGTGTAAGTAGTGGAAGTAGTGGAACTAATGACACTTCTCAATGGGAGTTTTTTTTATCTAAAAAAACCCTCTCTCTTTTAAAAGAATTTAACTCCAATAATAAAAATTTAAAAATTTCTATCGCTCACTTTAACAGAGAGATTATTGAGAGCAGTTTTTTAATATTTAAGGATGAATTGTGATTATGAGAATGATAAAAAATAATGATTATTATGACTATTGTGACTATTTGCTTTCTTTATCTAGATGGATTGGAAATTTTGGAGTAGAACCCTTATTTTTATTAAGCTTCTTTCTTTTCGCTCCCATCTTTTGCGCCTTATTGGCACGTCTGGTCTTTGTTACTCTAGTACGTGATACCATAAAAAATCTCCTCTACAAAAAAAACTCTAGTTCTCAGATAGAATATCTACATGGCCCTACTTCGGTTGTCAAAACAATCCTTCTATTTTTTATAATCTTCACTTTTAACAATTATCTGGATTGCAACGCAACAGAATCAAACCTAAAGAGCGAAGGTAAAAACTATTCCAATCACTCTAATAATTCTTATTCCAGTCATTCTACAATAATTCTTTCGATAGGGGAACAACAAGAAATAGAAATTAAAGATCTAAATAAATTTTCAATAAACAACCGAGATATTATCAAAGCACAATATTTTCCCAATAACCATATTTTGATCATTAAAGGAAAAAAAATAGGTCACAGCAATTTATCTATAATAACTAAATCAAGTATCAAACAGCTAAGCATATTTGTTCTTCCCAAACAACAAGATTTGAAATTGGCAGAGCTCATTTCCGCTTTAAAAATTATAAAATCCCCTATAAGCATCACTGAAGTAGGTAGTTCACTTATAGTTTCAGGTTATATTGAAAATATTGACGACTATTTACTAATACAAAAATTGGAAGATAAATTTACGGGTAACATCATTATCAATTTGAACATTTCTGCTGCTTTAAGAAATCAAATCATAGGAGAAATCTATTTTTTACTATTTCAAGAATTTATTAAAGATATAAGCTGCTATTCTAAAAATCTTGATATCTATTGCACGTATGACCAAAGAAGCAATCCCTCTGAAAAACTAATTAAGAGTCTTGAAGAATTATATAACATAACATTTATTCCAATGAACACCAAGCCTGCATTTAAAAATTACCTCTTAAAACTTAAATTACTTCAATTAGAAAAACTTGATGGGGAGGAGTTTTCATTGGGGCTTAATCGGTTATCAGGAAGTTTAAATGATTTTTTTAACTCTGGAATAGATAATATTATATTAAGAAACGAAGTGCTGCTAGAAAATCAAAAAGTAAAATTATCTACTTTGGCGGAGCCAAAAATCATTATTAAAAGTGCTCATAAAATACTTGTTCAAATGGGAAGTGATGTACCCTATGAGGTAAAAAAAACTGCGCATACCAATGCGGTGGAGTGGCACTTTGTGGGATTAAAAGTAAATTTAGAATTAACAGAGAATTGTAATGATTTTTCGATAGAATACACAACAGAATTTTCTCAATCATCAAAAGAGCGTATCGATGGCAGCAAAGAGGCCTCAAAACTACAAATTAAAATGGGTGATGCCATTCAATTATTTGAAATAGGAATTAATAGCAATGGAAAAAAAGAAAGTTCCCTTCCAGGGGCCAGTGCAATTCCTTTGATAGGTGGATTATTTAGCTCTACCTCAGAACAAAAAATTTATAAAAAGATTTATGGCCTGGCATTACTGCAAAAATATGATGATACTGAAAATATAAATTATAATACTCACTACGATAATTTAACCCTAAAATAATTAAATATAATAATTAAATATAATAATAATGAATGAATTCAAAAAATATTTAAGTAGAGGAGAAATCTTACCTCTAGAATTACTATTAAATAAATTGGATAACGACTCCAATAAAAATAAACTTATCTTTTGGTATGAAAATATTTTAAATCTAAAATTCTTATCTTCGGCCTTAAATAATCCTTGTATAAGCGAAATAATTATACATGATCATCAAAATATTGAAGTTGATATCGCAGGTAGGCTTGAGACTTTTAAAATTCCCGATTCAGCAATGACAGTGACAATGGCCATGACAATGACAACGATAATGACGGCAGATGAATTTGAGATGCTAATCACCGCTCTTGCAATAAAAAATCAACAGGCCTTTAATTACAATAATCCCTATTGCAGTTTTAATTTAGAGATACATTTTGATTTAGAAAAAACATACAAAGTTAGAGCAACTCTAATTCATCACTCTATTACACCTAATAATCACTGCAAACTATTCTTAAGAAAGATAGGTAATCAAAAATTAAATTATCAAGCATTCAATTTAGAGGGGGAGGTTTTAACGGGGGTGTTATCCGCAATTACAAATAAAAAAAATATCATCATTGCTGGTGCCACCAATAGTGGCAAGACTACTCTCTTAAATATCCTTTTAAATGAAATTCCAAACAACCAACACTTAATCATTCTTGAAGACACTCATGAATTAACTCTCGCAAGGCCAAACCTGACTCATCTTATCTCTAATGAATTTCATCAGAAAAAAACTCTCAAGGAGTATTGTAACTACGCTCTCAGGTTGCGTCCTGACCGAATTATTGTGGGCGAAGTAAGAGGAGAAGAAATCATTCCTTTAATGTTAAATTTAAATACCGGACACAAAGGAATGATTTCTTCTCTACATGCTAATTCTGCTGATGAGGTAATAAAACGTTTAGCGCTATTATATGCTCTCTATTCTGACTATAAAGAAATTAATTTTAACTATCTGGAAAAATTAATTGAACAAAACATTGATGTAATAATATATATGGAAAATAGGAGTGTTCGAGATATTTTATATAAATAAAAACATGCCTTATAAAATCCCACTCGGCCAAAGTTTATCCAACCAATTGGCAGCATTTACGATTTTAACACCTGAATGCTCGCGGTCTCTGTCGATTTCTTGAACTAATTGAACTGCTAGTTTTGCATTTGTTCTATCTTTTAAATAAAGAAAAGAAGTGCTGGCGATAAATTGTTGTCACTAACTTTTGCTTCTATTAACCATTCGGGACGACCATTTAGTGTTACAACAAAATCTACTTCACGCTTTTCTTTATCTTTAAAATATCTTAGATCATATTTTAGTCCTTTAGTATGTAACATATAATCACAATATTTATGAAGAGACAAGGCCACTAAGTTTTCAAAACGGCCACCAGATGTTTTTTCGACATCAAATGAAGATGCACAATCGTAGAAATAAAATTTAGGTTCTTTTTTTATACTTCTTGATAGCGAACCAGTATAGGGATGGATAATAAAAATTAGAAATAGTTTTTCAAGTAATTTTAACCATTCTTTTATTGTTGGTGCCGAGACACCTATCTCTTCTGCAAGAGAAGAATAACTTATTGTTCCTGGACCTCTATCTCTTAAGATATCAATTAAAGTTTGAATAGCATTTAGTGAATTTATTTTACTTAAATCTCGAAGATCTTCACGTAGAAAAGTCACGACCAAAATAAAGTGTTATATGTTTTGGTCGTATCCTAAATCGTCTTTTTTTAAACCCTGAAACGCAACTAAAAACATTTTTTTAATATTTTCATAAGCTCATACGACTGCTCTGTTTACTAATTACAAATATTGATAGTTAGAATTAAAAAAAATTTACGAATTGCTTACAAAACCCCGAATTGTCCTAAAGTTCTTTTAAAATAAGACAGATAAAATAATACAGATGTTTTTGACTATTTAAATAACTTTTCTTTAATTCAATATATA
>JADGAM010000018.1 GCA_015232015.1 Oligoflexia bacterium
AACCAGAACAAGTTGAGGAATTAATTTTGTCTTCACTATCGCAAGAGATGGTAGCTGTTTGGTTAGCAAATATTTTTTCAGATAAGGCCACAAAAGAGATCAGGGAGTTAGCGGCATTTACCTATCAGAAAGCTGGCGGCAATCCATTTTTTTCTGCAGAGTTATTAAAAAAATTATATCGTGATAAGCTGATTAACTTTAAGTCAGATATTGGTCGATGGGTGTGGGATTTAACCGCCATTACCCATGTGCAAGTAAGTGATAATGTAATTGATTTTATGCTTTTTAGAATGAATGATTTTAATAAAGATACTAGAGAAGTATTGAAATATGCGGCGGCCATAGGAAACACTTTTGATTTGAAAACCTTGTCTACAATACTAAATTTCGAATCATCAAAGGTTGTAGAAAATCTTATGCTGGCATTGAAAGAGGAAATAGTTATTCCTTTGAGCGATAATTATCACAATTTTCATTTGAATACCATATACAAGTTTCAACATGACCGAATTCATCACGCTGCCTATCTATTAAATGATGAAAAAAAGAGAGATGAATTACATTTAAGTATTGGCAGATGTCTGCTGGGAAAATTATCCAAGCAAGAGGTGGAAGAGCAGATAATAGAAATAGTACGACATTTTAATCTAGGAATTACTCTAATTGAGGATATAGCGGAAAAAAAAATAATTGCTGAATTAAATCTGAAAGCAGCGTTAATGGCCAAAAATAGTTCCGCCATTAAATCGGCCTATGAATATCTCAAATGTGCAGTACAATTGTTGGCAGTTGATAATAGTGATTTGTGGAAAAAAGATTATCCGTTGATGTTTAAGCTATATTCAGAATTTGCTGAATGCTCTTTTTCTTGTGAGGAGATGTCTAAGGCAGAAAGTATTTGTGAAATGCTTCTACAAATAATTCAAATTGCATCCGATCGCGCTCATATATATAGCACAATGCTTTGGCAATATATAGCGGCCGGGATGCCTGAAAAAGCTCTGGTTGCGGGACTAAAGGCCCTGGAAATTTTGGGACTAAAAATCCCGCTAAATCCTAGCAAGATATATGTGCTAAAAGAGTTGTTGCTGGCCAGATATAAATTGTGGAGAATTGGTATAAAAAAGCTGGAAAGTAGGCACAACACAGATAATAAGTGGTTAAATCAGGTATGTAAGATTTTGTTTGAGATAGGAAGCCTAGCTTATACCTCAGATAAAAAAATGCTTTTTGCAGTTATCATGAGTAGAGGACTAAGGTTAACCATTGATCGAGGCCAAGTTTCTTCTTCACCTCTATTTTACGTTACCTATGCAATGTTGCTTGGACCTATTGTTTTTAAAAATTTTAAAGCTTCATATCAGTTAGGAAAATTAGGGATTGAATTATTGGAAAAAATTGGAGTTGAAAGATATAAGGGTCAGGCAATGTGGGTTTATGTTTTTTTTATTCATTCGTGGAATTTTCATTGGAAGACAATTTTCCCTTATTTGAAGCGTGCGCTGGATTCATCTCTACAGAGCGGAGATGCTGTCTATGGGGGCCTATCTTGTATGCTAATTTCTCGGTTTCCTTCTAAAATGGATTTGCATACCTCTGTGGATGAAGGTCTTAAATATTATAAGTTATGTAAAGAAATAAATTACAAGGATGTAATACGCCAATCAGAAGTTATGATCGACTCCCTTTTGAGTTTGATGTCGAAAAAAAGAGCGGAAGAAATATTAAAAAAATATGATGTAAAATTGAATGTAGAAAAATCCTTCAAAGAAATGAGTGAATTAAAATATCAAGTGGGAGTGGCAACATATTACATTAATAGCTTAGTGAAAGAGTATCAATTACAAAATTATCAAAAAGCATTTATACTTTTATGTCAAGGTGGGGAATTGGCAATGGGGATCTTAAGGGGTTCCATGAGCAATATAAATGCCTACCTATATTTTTCACTTACAATCACCTCTTCGTGGAAATCATTAACTAGCGAAGAAAAAAGAAAACATAAAAAGTTTGTTAAGAAGTCTCTTAAATATTTTGCTAAACTTAAGCTGCATGCTCCAGTAGTTTTTGAAATAAGATATTTACTTGTGGCCGCCGAATTAGCACGTATTGAAAATCGATACAATGAGGCACAGCTGCTATATTCACAGGCAATCAAGGTGGCCAGAAGAGATGAGTGGATGTCAGAGGAGGCATTGGCCAACAATTTAGCAGCACAATTTTATATCTCATATGAACAAGAGGAGCTTGCCTGGTTATATATAAGAAGGTCCTACACTCTTTATTCCTTATGGGGAGCAGATGGAATAGCAGATATAATAAGAGAAAAATGGAAGAGTGCTTTTGTAAGCGACATTGAATTAAGCAAGAACAATACTAGTTTAGTTGCAAGCTCTCAGCTTGATTTTGATAGTATAGTAAAAATATCTCATGCCTTAACTTCTGAAATGGTGTTGGTGAATTTGCTAGAAAAATTTTTAAAAATTATTCAAGAGAATGCCGGAGGAGATAAGTGCATTTTGCTCTTAAAAAAGGACAAGGATAAAGAAAGCAAAAAAGATGACTTTTCCACTCTTTTGGTTCAGGGAGAGGTCAACATCAACAATCAAGAGATAATAAGCATGATGAAGTCAATTAAAATAGCTGATTACCAAAATATTGCTGCTTCTGTAGTTCAATATGTATGCAATAAGTGCCAAAGCGTTGTTTTAGGAAATGCTTACTTAGAAGGAGATTTTATAAATGACCAACACATCCAGAACAAAAAAATGAAATCGCTTCTGTGTATGCCGATAATGAGGCAAGGCAATTTGTTGGGAGTGCTTTATGTAGAAAATAATGTTATCAGTGAGGCATTTACCTTTGATCGAATAAATATTTTAAACATTATTTCTGCTCAAGCAGCTATATCAATAGAAAACGCTATACTCTATCAAAATTTGGAAGAAAAAGTAGAAGAGCGTACCATACAGCTATCAGAAAAAAATCGTGATATTCAAAATATGTTACAAAATATGAAGCAAGGGATTTTTACCATCTTACCGGATAATAAAATTCACCATCAGTATTCTGTTTATTTAGAAGAAATTTTGGAAAATAAAAATATACTTTTACAAGACCCTTTTAAATTGCTGTTTGCAGATTCAACTTTAGGCGAGGATGTTATTGCACAGATGAAATCAGCAATTGATTTTTCATTTGGGGGAGAGTCGATACAGTTTGAATTAAATCAATGGATGTTGATAAGAGAATATAAGAGAAACAATATAAGTGGGGAAACAAAGATATTGGAATTAGATTGGAGGCCTATTTTAGGAGAAGATCAATTGATTGAAAAGATCATGGTTATTGTAAGGGATGTGACAGATTTGCGAAAGTCACAAGCAGAAAGAGATGAACGTGAATTGGATTTGTCTATAATAGGAGAGATTCTCCTAAATAAAAGGGATAATTTTTTAGAGTTTATATCGCTAAGTGAATCTTTTATTGAGGATAGTAATAAAATTTTGAAGCAGAATGATTCTCTTGATCCCAGTAATAGTATTGATTTGCCAAAAATAACTGAATCAATAAAAATTGTGTATCGAAATATACATACTATAAAGGGAAATGCTCGTGCATACAACCTAATTAAGCTAACAGATATTACCCACGCGGTAGAAGATCAGCTTCAAGGATGTCAAAATATCGAAAAAACAAAAGAAGCAATAAGGGAATTAGAGAAGGGATTAAAAAAATATAAAGACATCTATCAACAAAAATTAAAAGGATACTTGGATACAGAAAAGGAAAGTAATAATAGCAATATTGATTTAAGTAAAGTCTCTTCAGCAAAGAGCATTCAAAATATTATTGCCGATATTACTAGTGGTATAGATTCTTTAGCGCAAGAACTTGAAAAACCAGTACCTAAAATTAAAATTCACTATGATGGTAGTGAGGAGATTTTATTTTCATCGGAAATTATACCTACATTAAAAGATATATTTAATCATTGTATTAGGAATTCACTAGATCATGGAATAGAGGATTCACGGCAGAGAATTAGCATAGGTAAGGATGTTGCTGGCACAATAAGTTTTAAGGTACTAACAAGTACTACTAAGCTAGAAAACAAGGAATATATTATTATTGAGATAGCAGATGATGGACGCGGGCTGAATATGGAGCGCTTACGAAAAATTAATCAAAATCAAAATACAAATGATGAAGAACTTGCTCAATTAATTTTCAATTCAGGTATTTCAACGGCGGATAAGGTTAGCAAAATTTCCGGTCGCGGTTTGGGATTAGATGCAGTCAAGGCCTTCATTACTCAAAAGGAAGGAGATATAAATTTGCTATTTTTGGATGGGCCAAAAAATCAGCAAAACAATAACCACAGAAGCAATTTTAGGGCCTTTAAGTTTGAATTGAAGGTCCCACAAAAATATATACTACGGCGCTAAGGGCCTGCAAAAAATAACCTCAAGAGTATGCCCACTATATAAGACTCTAAATAAGAAAAAATTATAAATAATAATAACCTTTTTTTATTCGTTTATCTTTGAAAATAAAAGATACCTCTATTTTTATGAAAATGAATATCTCTAAGAAATTCAAATTACAAAGTAGAATAGAACTAAGTGTCTGTAGAAATTATAGAAATTATTTATATGATTTATATATGATCGTTTTATATAATTGAAAGATCAATGAGAATCGCGTGAATGAAGGAAACGTGTGTTACTTTGTTCTCAAGGCCTCAAGGAGTATAAAAATGACTTCGCAGTTTCGAATAAAAAATCAGTATTCTTTTTTACTACGATTAGGTCTTAGTATTTTTATTTTTTTTATACCTTATCTCGCATGTGTAAATGCTTCCAGTGAGGGAACGGCATCTGAGAAAGCGGCATCAACATCGATTGTTCCTTATACTTCGATGACAGATCTAGTAGAAATACCTCTTGATGAACCATCGGTCCCCTCCGATCATTTTCTCAGAAAAATATTTAAGGATTTTGTTATTTCTAAATATCCCCATGCAGATAGAATAGACACTATGAACTTTCTTGAACGCTTGATTCATGAAAACCCTGATACGTCATCTTCATTGCAAAAACCTCAGTCAAAAGTGACAAGCGTCTCAAAGAAAGAGGAGCAAGAAAAAATTCTTGCTCAGCTAAAAAGCAGTGCTGATGCTGGTAAAATAGAAATCATCGTGGAAAGCATGGATAAAGTTCCCTTACAAGAAGTGGGAAAAGGGTCTTCCTCTTCTACGGTGCTAGAACCTCAAGATGAGCATCTTTGTGATTGGATGATTCAACAAAAGAAAAAATATTTAATACCAGAACTAACAGCTCTGCAGAAAGTAGTAAGTGTGGTTAAAGGTTCAGATGAACAAACGGATAAATTATACTTAAGTATCAGGGAAATTATTAATGAGCATATCAAAGAAGCGCTAGTCTCGAAATTCGTTTCGATCCCCTCTTATTCTTCTTTGGAAAAAAAATGGTCAGAACTCTCTTCCACTGAAAAAGGAAAAATTTTTTCCGATTTAGAGGAACGTATTTTAAAAAACCTGTCTTTAAAAAAATTGATCGACCAGTACCTAGTTGAGAATTTTACATCTTCTTCGAAAGAAGGATCTGTTAAAAAAACAGCTATAAAAGTTGTTGCAGGTACAACAACCGCCCTCCTTCTATATTATTTAAAGCAAATATTTGGAACCGATACTTTTATACACGAATTTATAGGTCATATTGTGATGGGGGGAGGACTTCTCTATAACTATCCTGATGGAATAAAGTTGGTTCTTAATGACAATTACTATGACAAAAGTGGAAAAGATTTCAATGTTTCTGTAGATGGTTTCTTGCGTGCTAAATTTGGAAGTTTGCTGGACAATCTTAAAGTAAAAGATGTTTATGATGATAGCGCTAGCGGTTTTGCCTATCCTTCAAGATTTTCTGATGGCCCAAGCGTAGTAGGACAGCAGCTTGGTAAGTATCAGAGTAGCGCTTGGGCATCATTGACTGGCATCCTTCCGGGAAAAATTTTAAGCTTCCTTCAAGCTTCATTAGCAGCACAACTCTTAAGCAGTGGATATTATCAATTAGGCTCTCATATGATGGTATCCGCATTTATGATGGATTTAAGTCCGATCTCTTATTTTAATACTAAGTCAGGAGAGGATTCCTCTGATCCTCAAGGTTTCAGCAGAAACTATGCCTTGGCCACAGGTAAGGATCAAGATTCTATTTTCAAGAGTACCGCCGCTTTGGTCACATTAAGCCTTCCTTTTGCTATGATGACGTCGATACTCGCCGCTAATTCAAATTTAGAAGATGCCATTCCAGATTCTTTGGCAATTATGAAATTCTATAAAAAAATTATGGAGGAAGGAACGGATTCTTTAGAATATAAACTTCTCAACTCTTATTCTGGTAAAGAAAAATTGTTTGAACTTTTAAAAGTAGGCCAAGGTAACAAAAGCACAGAAAGTTACCGACTTGCGGCCTCTCCTAAGGTTATACTGGAAGAAGTGCAGAAATTCGAAGAGTATTTAAAAAGCAAAAAATATAATCTAAGGCCTCTTAAAAATGAATTGTTAGCGTCTTATGATAAAAATCTGGCACCTTTAAATGTAAAAGGTAAAGGCGTTTTGAGTGCAATAAAATCGGTTGGAAATACTTTGTTTTATTCTGCTCCTATTACCAAAGCGATTGGAATCAATGGAAGCTTATGGGCGGGAATGCTTTCCAAAGCGGGTGCTGTTATGGGAACAATCTCAGCAGGAGTAGATCTTGTTGGAAGTGGTATTGAGCTTGTAAGAAACTTAAGAAGCACAAAGATGGTTGGAATGGAAAAAGTTGCTCAAACAGTATTAAACGTTGTGGAAATGGGTGCCTTGGCGGGAATCACTGGTCTTAGTGCCAGTTTAGCAGATGAAACTTTCAATAAAAATGAAGTAACGGACCTCACTGATCTTCTGGGTGGGTATCGATTTTTAGGTATCACCTGTCTGAATGGATTGGTTGCAGCTTGTGAGTACAGTAAGAAACAGCTGTTACAAAAAAATATCAATCGAAATATTGGTCAAGTTGCCGATGAACTTATTCCGGATGTTTAAGAGGATTCTAATCGATTTCTGGCAACATCTATGAAGGAACTATAAAATTACAAAGATCATTTTCGGCCCAGGAAGGCAATTTATTTAATTGGTTTTTATTCTTGTTATTGTTGTTGTCATTATTGTTATTATTATTATTATTTATAAATCTACCTGCTAACCCAAGTATAAATGATTGAAATGCTTTGGGGTTTTTCATCAAAATTTCTTTGTCTGTTTCATAGATAAAAACATTCAGCTTCATACTAATACTATCAATAATAGATTCTCTAGCACTGTTGGCATCATGGATATTAGCGCTATTTATTTTTTTTAAATTGAGAGAAGATATTGTCTTATTGCGAAGTAGTTCAATAAGAATTATATAAACATTTGATTCATACATCATTAAGTCATTAGGGTGAAATTTTTTCCAATAAAGATGTTTGAATTGTTTCATTAATGATGAATTTGCATAAGAATCGTAGACTAAGTTAAAGATGTTTAACATTGGATCGTAATAATTGAGCCAAAGATAAAAATCTAAGGTGCGATTCCAGTAAGGGATAATTCCTTTACGTAATTTCCTTTTAAAGGGTTTGGATAATAAATAATCAGAACTTTTTTTAATTAATTGATCACGATGAATATCTATTAAATTGTCATTAACTCGGTCTTCTTCATATTTTTTAGGAGATTTATCATTTTTTTCTTTATCAGTCAGAAGTAAGTTATCTATCTCTTGTCTTACTAATAAAATATTAGTATCAATGCATTTTTTGTGTCCAGGACATGGTAGATTACATTTTTGGCAAGCAGGGAGAGATAAGGGAAAATCAACAATGATATTTTTAATAGAATGATTTATAATTACATCAAAAAACTCTTCTGAATTTTCATTTAATTCTGTGATATTAGTTAGAAACCAACGATCATCAATAGTAAAATATTCGAATAAACACAAAAAAGTGATTTCATTTTTACCACTATTTAAGGCCAGCCCTGCTACTTTTGTTCTTTGCATATTATAATATTAAAATATTGGTTCCATAATTTCTAATTTCAATCTCTGCATTGAAAAATCTTTAATTTTTTCATCTATTAATTGGCGATCATTTGCTTGGTGTATTAAGAGAAAACAACCACCGCCACCAGCACCGCAAACTTTTATACCGATATCATTTTGTTTGTTTTGTTCTTTTTTAATTTTTTGTAACAGTTCCATCATAGGAGAAGTTAAAATATTAGGACACAACTCTTTTCTAATCTCTCCTTCTCTGATTACTGCGTGCTTGAATTTATCATAGTCTTTGTCTTTTTTAATTGCAAGGAAACCTTCATAAGAATAAGAGGCAATTTTTTGCAACAATGTTTTGGTTGAGGTATCAATATGATCTCGCTTATCGAAGAAATTTTTAAATACTTGCCAATTATTGAGAGCGGAATATCTTGTAGCACCTGAGTAGATCAGGCTAAAATTATTTTCAATATATTGTTTTAATTCTACAGTAAAAAGTTGTTCGACTTCAATATTTCCTGGAGTGGGCATTAATGCTAGCACTCCTCCGTAAAGGGCGGGAAAATAGTCTTGATAACCAGTAGGCCCCATGTCGAGGGCATTTGCCTCTATGTCTTGAACTATTTTTATACATTCTTTTTTAGATTTTTTTAAAGGTGTGGTCGCCACAGAAGCACTCTCACTTTCACTCTCACTCTGATAATCAATAAGTGCAGAAAATAAGGCTATTCCTAGGGCCGAAGAACCACCTAAACCAGAACCCGCAGGAATAGATGATGATGTTGTAATTTTAAGATGCTTTTTGATTTTAAAGTAATCTAAAATTTGAATAATAAAAGTTAAATTATTAAATTTTCTATCTATGTAAATATTTTGTTCATTTAAATCGTTAGAAGGAATTTTCATAGATAAATTATAGTCTTGAGCATTGATTTCAATTCCCTTGTAATCAATAGTTTCAAGTTGCACTTTAACTTTTAAAGAGGTTGCCAAATTTAGAGTAACTACTTTTGGAATTATAATATTAAGTGGCCAAATATCTATTGTGCCGCCTAAAAGATCAACACGAGCACTTTTTTCTTTTACGATTAGTTTGTTTTGCATGTTTTTATTCTTCTATGTAACCGATATAGGGTAGAGTACGATACTTGCCTAAATAATCAAGTCCATATCCAATTACAAATTTATCTTCAATATTAAATGCTAAGTAATCTATATTTATTTTGTGTTGGAGTTTTTGTGGTTTACATAAGAGAGATGCTAATTTAATTGATTTTGGATTTTGCTTTTGAAGATATTCAATTAAAAATTTTGCGGTAACTCCGGTATCCACTATATCTTCGACTAACAAAACATCTTTATTTGTGATTGCGCCACTAAGAGGAACTGTTAAATTAACTTCTCCAGAACTTTTAAATTCATTTCCATAGGAGGAAACTGAAATAAACTCAATTTCTAGAAGAGGTAATTTTAATTTCTTGACTAAATTGGAGCAAAAAATGAATGCGCCTTTTAATACGCAAACTATCACTGGGAGACTTTCTTTATAATTCTCGTTTATTTCTTTTGCTAAACGAACAATTTTTTTCTCTATCTCTTTTTCGCTTATTAGAACTTTAATTTTATCATCTATGGATTGGGTAATTTGTTCATTCATTTGTTCATTCATTTGTTTAGTTAATTTGTTTAGTTAATTTGTAATGAATTATTAGTAGGGTTAGCATTTTCGGTTGTTACATTAAGTAGCTCTTGCTCTTGCCTGTCTTCTTCTGTTTCTGTTTCGCTATACTCAAAGTGAGCTCGACAACGGGCCTCGTATGCCTCTGTAGCACCAACTAAGAGTTGAGCTTTTGAGTTTACAACTCTCTGTGATCTAGTAGCAATTCCTCCGCAAATTGTGCAGATAGCATGAACTTTAACAATTTCATCGGCCATTGCGAGTAGTGCAGGCATTGGCCCAAATGGTTTTGCTCGATAATCTAGATCAAGACCAGCACAAATAAGACGATGACCTCGGTTTGTTAATTTTGTTACAACTTTAATAATCTCATTATCAAAAAATTGCACCTCATCGATGGCAACTATACGAGTAGAATCTTTTATTCTATGCCAGATATCATTGGAATTTTTTACCGGAATCGCCTCGATTGATTGTGAAGAATGACTAACAACATCTTTATCATTGTAACGATTATCAATTGAAGGTCTAAAGACTTGAACCTTTACTCTGGCAATTTGCGCTCTTCTCACTCTGCGAATTAGCTCTTCGGTTTTTCCCGAAAACATGGGGCCAGAGATAACTTCCAAATGTCCCGTAGAAAAGTTATGAAAATTAGATAGACTGAGCATTTCCCTTCTCCCTTTAATTTTATAGGTATATAACTTTTTAAAGATTTTGATATCGAATATAATAAATAATTTTTTTCGCTAGTAGAACCTTATTTTATATAAAATATTTAATGAATAAAATAATAAGGGGAAAGAATATGAGTACCAATAATAACCCTAATAACCATAGCAACCATAACAACCATAACAACCATAATGATGAAAGCAAAGGTAAAATAGCTTCTTATTGGGAAGTGAAGACTAAAAAAAAGACAGATTCGGATATAGATATGGATATAGATACAAGTACGGAAAAGGTAATTATATGTAACTTGTGTCCTAGGTGTTGTGAAATTAGAGAGGAAGGACGAGGGGTTTGTTCAGTCAGAGGGGTAGTGGATGGAAAATTGCGTTCTTTTGCTTATGGTGTTAGCAGCGGTTTATGTATTGACCCTATTGAAAAAAAACCGCTTTATCATTTTTATCCTGGAAGTGGGGTGCTTTCCATTGGAACAGTTGGATGTAATTTGTTGTGCAAATTTTGCCAAAATTGGAGCATTAGTAGGAATAAAGAAATTAGCGCCATGAGTATTAAGGCAACTCCGAAACAAGTTGTAAATAAAGCAAAAGAGTATGCCCTAAAAAGTATTGCATATACATACAATGAGCCAATTGTTTTTATAGAGTACGTTCGCGACATTGCAGAGATAGCTAGGGAGAGTGGGATAAAGTCAGTAGCAGTCACTGCTGGTTTTATTAATGAAAAACCTCGAGAAGAATTTTTTAAATATATGGATGCTGCCAATATTGATTTGAAGGGATTTAATAATGAATTTTATTCTAAAGTTGTTGGAGGAAAATTAGAGATAATTCTAAATACATTAAAGTATGTTAAGAGTGAAACTAGTGTATGGTTAGAGTTAACTAACTTAATTATCCCTGGAATAAATGATAAGGAAAAAGATCTTCATAAAATGTGTGAATGGATTGCGAGTAATTTAGGCGTTTCTACACCACTGCATTTTTCAGCATTTCATCCAGATTGGCAGATGGATAACGTTGCTGCTACTTCCTTAAAAACATTGATTGCCGCCAAAGAAATTGCGCTATCTAAAGGCCTAAGATATGTCTACTTAGGTAACGTGAGTTGTATTGATAGTAGTACTACTTTTTGTTATCAATGTGGGGAAAGATTAATTGAGAGGGAAGGATACGTTATTAGTAGAAAATTTAGTAGTATTTGTAAAAAGTGTGGAACAAAAGTGGATGGATTTTTTGAGGAATTACCTGGAGGATGGGGAAATAAACGAGTACCTATCCAAGAGTTTTAATAAAATAAAAAGTAAAAAATGAAAAATGAAATGAAAAATGAAAAGACCATTTATAATCTTTAGTCCGATAGTAATTTTTATTTTTTCTTTGCTAGCGCTTTGTGCTTCTCAATTTTTATTTTTGCATTGGTATTTTAGAGTAACTAACGCTTTAAGTGATTTCATTATTAAATTTCATTTAGGGGAAAATGTTATAATGGCCCCTAGAACATGGGTTATAGTACTTATTTCTTCAATCTTAATTGGGCTTATCGTTGCTGGATTGGTTTTGACTTTTACCTACTATCAAAAAAGTATTCAGCTTTATCATCTACAAGAAAATTTTATTAATAATTTTACTCACGAACTTAAAACCCCCTTGGCCTCCATAAAGTTATATCTTGAAACTTTTGTTAGACATGAGCTCAAAAGAGAAAAACAATTAGAGTTTATTAAATTTATGTTAAAAGATACAAAACGACTTTCAGATCATGTTAATCAAATTTTAGAAGCAGGGGCCTTGGAAAGTAAAAATAGAAATAACAATTACAGCATGGAGCAAGTAAATATAAAGCAATTTATTTTGGATTTTATAAATTGTAATAAACATATTTTTCAAGAGGGTAAAATCGAAGTATTTACTGAAGCAACTGAATTAACTGAAGCAACGGAAGTAATCGAAGCATCTGAAGCATCTGAAACAAGAGATATCCCAGATTATGTTATTAATAAGTCGTTATTTGAAATGCTTTTGATGAATTTAATCGGGAATGCTTATAAATATAATCAGCAAAAAGAAATATCTGTAAAAATAAAAATATCTCGTGATAAGTATTATCTGTATCTTAGTTTTATTGATAATGGAATTGGCATAGGGAAAAAAGATATTAAACATATTTTTAAAAAGTTTTACCAACCAGTTGGAACTATAAATAATAGTGGAGTTGTGAAAGGATCAGGCCTAGGTCTTTATATCTCTCAACAAATTGTTAAAATGCATAAAGGTGATATTGAGGTTAAAAGTGCAGGTGAGCAGATGGGATCAGAATTTATTATATCACTTCCTCTTGTTCCTAGGCACAAGCGATTGTTTGCTAAATTAAAAAAATAGGAGTTTGTTTTTATGATACAGATACATAAAAAAATATTAATTGTTGAGGATGAACCACATATAGCAGAGGGGTTGACCTTTAATTTGGAACTGGAAGGACTTTTAGTTGAAAATGCTTATGATGGTGAAAGTGCTATTGAAAAATGGAAGACATTTGTTCCAGATTTAATTATTTTAGATTTAATGATTCCAAAGATTGATGGACTTAAAGTTTTAGAGATAATTAGAGATAGCGATGAAAAAATTCCCATTCTAATTTTATCGGCAAAAAATCAAATTTTAGATAAGGTTCATGGTTTTTCATTAGGGGCCGACGATTACTTAACTAAGCCATTTCATCTGGAAGAGCTTATTCAAAGAATAAAATCTCTACTAAAGAAGGCAGATTGGTATTTAGAACAAGAAAGAATAGAAGAAAAAGAGGTAATGGGTAAACAAAGTGCTGCTAATATTAATACCAATACTAATACTGAAGACAAAGGGAATGAATTTTTTGAATTTGGAAAGAATAAGATATTTTTAAATTCCTATTGGGCCAAAACTGAGAGAGGGGAATTTAGATTAACTGAACAAGAGATGAAATTACTTAAGATATTTTTTACTACTCCAAATAAATTAATTTCTCGAAAACAACTTTTATCAGATGGGTGGGGATATAACGATCAAGTTGAAACTAGAACTCTTGATATTTTTATTAATCGTCTAAGAAAATATTTTGAACCAGATCCTAAAAGGCCAATTCATTTTGTGAATGTTAGAAACTCCGGAATTATTTTTAATATCAATATCAATAATCCTTGTCGATAAAAAGGACATTGTTGCCTAAAATATTCAACTTATTATTTCACGGCCTCTAAACTTATGAACGGAGGGTTACAAAATTCTCGTTCCTTAAATGTTGTGAAAGAAAGGCGAATTCGATATTTTTTGAGCTAAATTCCTGGTGTAATTTTAAATAAACTTCTTGTTGAATATCCATAAATAAATTGTAATCGCTAGAGAGAACATAGTAGACAATTTCAAATTGTATCGATAATTCTGCAAATGCACTTAGGTGAGCACGATCAAATTGTGTTTGTGGGATAGCAATAATAATATCTTTTATAGTTTGTGGTATTAATCGCAACTTTTCTAGAGGTGTACTGTAAGTGACATTTATTTTAAATAAGACTCTTCTGTTATCCATCCTTTTATAGTTTTGAATTCTAGATTTCATCAAATCAGTGTTAGAGAAAATCAATTGCTCGCCACTGAGACTACGTATTTTAGTAGTTTTAACTCCTATTGTTTCTACTGTACCCATATAATTATCGACAATGATAAAGTCGCCAATATTAAATGGATGATCAAATATTATTGCGAAATAACTAAATAGATCACCAAGGAATGTTTGAGACGCCAAAGCAATGGCCACACCTCCAATCCCAAAACCTGCAATAACTGAAGAAATTTTTAATCCTAAATTATCTAATAAAAAAATTGTAAAAAGAGACCATATTATAACTATAATTAGGCCTAAAATACTTTTATAACCTTTTAAACGGAGATTATTTTCTTCAGCTCCAAATAAATAAACATTAAAAATAAATTTTATTATTTCTTGAACTAGAATTGCTGTGTATAAGGAAAAAAAAATCAGTCCAATAATTTTTATATATTTGAGTGCATTGCCAGGCCATGGAAATTCTAATATGGAGATATAAAAAACTGTAAAAATAAGTAGCTGCTTTATTTTAGCATTAGTGAGAACAGGAATAAGAGCTCTTAATATCACTGGCATTGTTTTGATATTGTTTTGTATTCTATTTAATACTAATGAAAATATGAACAATCCAATAATCAAAAATATTAATAAAATAATAATGCTACTAAAATTTTTATTTAAAAAAGCATGGAGAGTGTTCAACATTTAATAGTTCCTTAAGTGGAAAAAATATTAATTACATTTTTTTTCAAAATTATTTTTTTCGTGTTTATATAATTTAGGAATTATTATTGATATGATTTTTTTGAAGAAAAAAATTAAATAGGTTAATATAATTTAATACTAAGATAGATGTAAAAAATTGTTTTTTTTTAATTAGGTAAAACCTAAATATTATATTATATGGAGGTTAATGGCGTGTATGGAAATGGAATCAAATCTAAGTTTTTAAATCTAATTTTTTAAATCTAACTAAATTTAATATCAAACCTGTATTTTTCTCCAATCTCTCTTACAATTTTTGCTAAAATATTTCTTGGTATAATAATATCAATAACCGATAATTGCATCTTTGCACCTAAAACACATCCCTCTTTACAAATAAAACAATTGGTCATTAAATCAACTTCTTCTATTGGTTCAATATTTTGTAAAGTCGAATACCATTTAAAATATACTTGTAAGCACTCTTTTATTTTACTATGAATTTCAGGAGGTTTATCGGAAGTATGAAAGAGGAATCTAGCATTGCTAATATGCTTACCATTAACAAGCAGATTTATAACTCCATGATCACCTAGCACCAACGTATTATTCAAACATTTCGGGCAATACTCCATGATTCCTCCAAAAACAAATTACAAGAACAAGATCGTTACAATTTTATTATACCTAAAATTTTAATTTTTAATAAGGTCTTTTCCTTAGTACTCTTTACATTTTCACCTACAAAAATTATTCTTAAATTAAAATATATTATAAATGTGTTAAGGGCCTAAAATACTTGTTTGAAATAATTATCTAATAAATTAAGGTGTATTCACTCATGATGATCCTTTCAAAAGAAATCACACTAAGTGATAATACAAAAATCTATGCGGAAATTTATGAAAAAAACCATCAAACTTGGTTAATTATTACTCATGACTTGGGAGAACACTGTGAAAGATATCATAATCTTATAAAAGTTCTTACAGAAAATTATAATGTATTAGTCTATGATTTAAGAGATCATGGTAAAAGCATAAGTAGTAGTAACAAGAGCAATCTGCACTTTCAAACATACATATCCGATCTCGAAGAAATAATAATTTTTCTTAAAAATAACTTCAGAATGAATAATTTCATTTTATTTGGTCACTCCATTGGCGCCTTGATCACCTTGGCCTATATACAACAAAAACAATTTAATACTAGTGCATTTTATCCAGAGAAAATATTTGTTAGTGCTCCTCCTGTATCTATTAAAAGACCTATAGGAATAAATCTCTTTTCCATAGATCCCGCCTCACCTACAAATTCAATACTAAATAAAACTATAAAAAAAATTACTTCTAAAATTATAAATTTTCCTTTTGCTATACCAATTTCCATAGATAGAATAATAAATCATAACAAACTTACTCATGATACATTTACCTCTGAAATATTAATGACCGACACTCTATCGAAGAAAAAAATTGATTTAAGATTATTGCTTTCAATGCTCGATTATTCACGTAAAGTATTCTTGCGTCCTATAAACCCACAAGTTCCTTTGGCCATCACAGTTGGTAGTAATGATGATTTTGTAAAAGTTAAATCTATAAGGCATTACTTTTCGGCGATCGAAAAAGAGTCGCATTTAAAAGTTATCGATGGGGCCTATCATAACTTACATAATGAGGTTTATCGCTTTCGCCAAGAATACCAATCATATTTACTTAATTTTTTAAAATCATAATTAGTCACTGTCGCTTTCGCGCCAGTGACTAATTATATTGATGAAGAAAAACATATACAGGCCCTTAGGTACAGTTACAACTTTTCTAAGAACTCAATTCTAGTTAAAGCATCAGGATGAGAATAATAAAATTTTGAATAAAGTGGATCAGGAGTTAAGGTAGAAGCATTCTCTTTATACATTTTTATTAATGCTGAAATTAACATCTTTGCATCTGCATTTTGAGCAGCAAATCTGTCGGCCATAAATTCATTTTTTCTAGAATACCAAGTAAATATTGGAGTAATAAAAAAAGTATAGACAGGAACTACTAAAGAAAAAGTTATTAGCGCTAGATAGTAAAAGTTATTGGGCCACAATAAATCTTTTCTAAAGGAAGTAATATTTAAAGCACGATAAAACCACTCTGCATCTGCAACAATTCCTAAAATCCAAAGACCAAATAAACTTAATATAATGGACATGAGTAAACTCTTTAAGATGTGTTTATACTTAAAGTGTCCTAATTCGTGTGCTAATACTGCTACAACCTCTGGAGGTTCTAAAGTATTTAATAGTGTATCAAAAAAAACAATACGTCTATTTTTTCCCCAGCCAGTAAAATATGCATTTCCGTGGCTGCTTCTTTTAGAAGCATCCATCACAAATAATCCCTTATAACTAAAACCCGTTTTTTTCAATAACTCTATTACGCTCTCTTTATGAGCTCCTTCCGGCATAGGAGAGAATTTATTAAACCAGGGAGCTATTAATACTGGATAAAGCCACATCATTATCAATTGAATAGCTGTTAAAAAAATCCAAGCATACAACCACCAAAAATTACCTAGTCTCATCATTATCCATATCAATGTTGCAATTAAAGGAACTCCAATTAACAACATCAATACAATTCCTTTTAGGTGATCAACAATAAATGTTTTTACTGTTGTACGATTGAAACCAAATTTTTCTTCTATTACAAATGTTTGATAAATTTCTTCAGGTAGGGACAATAACAAATTTATAAATGAAAAACTAAGAAACAAAGCTATAGCGTGAATAATAATATTTTCAGCAGAAAAATATTTAAAATTAAAAAGATAATCATCTAAATATTTTATTCCACCGGCCAATGTCCAAATAAGAAGTATTGCTACATCTACAAATAAAAAAAATCTACCAGTCAACAGATTAGTTACCGTATAATCTTGCGCTTTTTGATGATCAGTTAAACTAATTTTACTAGCAAATTTTTGAGGAACTGTTTCTCTATTTTTTAAAATGTATTTACAATTTCTAACATTCAAATAAAGTTGTACTATTGTTTTTAAGATTAAAAATACTAAGAAACTAACTATTAAAACCTGAATCATAATTACATTTTACCTTTTTGAACATTAAACGTGTAGAAGACGTAAAAACCATTTTCCCACTCTGTTGAGGCCTCTTTTAGATTTTTTCTTTTGCGGATATCCCAGTAAAGGTTACTTACATATGAAATGGAAACATCAGGATATATTTCATACTTTAACGTTAATTTATTACTAAAATCAACATTTGAAAAATCCGGAGAAATCTTTCCTACATCATAATATGGTTTATAGAATAAGACATCTTCTAATTTTAAATGTTCAACTAAATCCATCTTTAAATTTAAATTATATGCAAATCTAATGTAATTGTCTTTAACTTCAACAATATTATAGTTAACACTATCTACATATTCCTTGCTATCAGCAGTATAAAACTCCAGAAGAGGAACAAGTGCCATACTTAACTCTGTCACTTTAGTAGTGGGCCTAAAACGATATTTTATACCTACTGGACCGATACTCCACTGAGATTTAATCGGATAATAAGTTCCTGTTTGTTGTCGTTTAAATTGATATAGGGATGAATAATCCAAATTACCCCATTTATTTTTTACATCAAATGTATTAGTGCTTGTTGTACTACTAGTTGAATACTTATCTCGAGCAGCATTTATAGTATATGAAAGTGTGCTATATTTATAGGAACCATCAAAAACATATTTTTCTCTATTTAAATTTTTAGCATCAACTCCATAACTAATTGTTTGCTCATTATTTGGTGATCTAATAGATATTGGAGAGATGCTTAATCCAAAGCTCATATCTGGTAATTCAAATGTTTTATATTTTTTTAAATTATATTTTTCATTTAATAATTTTTGTTCTTTATTGGCCTTCTCTTGTTCTACTTTAAGATATTTTTCCTTAGCTTTATCAATCATCTTATTTAGAATTGATTCTTTTCGCAAAATATATAGGTTACTTACTTTGGGCCTATTTTTAAGATCATAGATTGAATGTAAACTGATAACTACATTTTCTCCAACATATTCTAAGTTTGTAGTTTTATCCATGGCCCATTCAGATAAATCCTCTCTTACAACAACTGCTACCGCCCAACAAATATATTTATCATCAATATATCCTTTGGCCACATCCCCTTCTATTACACCATTTTCTAATCCTTTATCTATCACAATTCTTTTTTTATTTTCTGTTAACGATACAATAGTTCCTTCAACTTTCTCATCTCTGTCTAATGAATAGGCATTATAAATATTAGTAATAAGAGTGCAGGGAAGAATACACAATAAATAAAATACAAAAAGTTTTAATAAATATTTGTTAATCATTTTTATTACTATAGTTTTATGCTTTTATATAAAATTTTATAAGATATAGTTGATCAGAGCAATTAAGGGCAAAATATGTCATTTAGGGCCTATCCTAATATGTCATTAAAAGAGATGAACTCTTTTTCGGAAGGTATTGAATAATAATTCAATTTCTGCAATTTCATACGACCTTCTGTCAAATGAGAAATTTACATATAAGCGTGAATTAAAGGTGTAACTAATAAGAATCAAATTTGGCACTATAGAATAAAATTGAATTTCTGAAACATTTGCTACTAAAGAGGGATGGTGAATAACTCCCATATTGGAAACTGATACAGTATAATTCGAAAAAACTCCGCGTTGGGAAATTGGCAGTTTTGCAGTTTTTAACATTGAAGTAAAAAATTTTTTTGGACTTTTTATCGTTTTATATAAAACAGATATCAACGTTTGAGGTAAATTAAACTTCAACCAATAGGATAATTGTCGTTTTATTGAAGGAAATAATTGTTTTTTTCGAAAACTTTGTAAAATAATTGAGGTAGTAAAATTTCCTGGTTCTAGAATATGAACATTGTTTGTTTTGTGTGAGTCTGATGGGATGCAAACGCTTATTCTATCTCCAGATAGAGGAAAGAGTTCAAAAATACAAGATAGCAATAAGTCAGTAAAATAAACTGTTAAAGTTTTATTCTCATTTTTTACTTTATTTATAATATAAAATGTCTCATTTTCTGTAAATGTATGGATAAAATTATAACATTCCAAAGATGTTTTATTTGTAGGGTATGTTACTTTTTTCTCAGAAGAAAGATCAATGGTTTTGCTTCGGGAAAATAAATTAATTATTGAAAAATAAGCAAGATATAAAAGTAAACGAGATAAATGCAACTTACTAACAGTGACTTTTTCATCATAATCAATCGTTTTTTTTCTAATAGCAAGTGTAGAGGGTAACTCTTCATAAATTTTACAAATTTTACTTAGAAGAAGTTCTCCCCACGCAAGTGCTCCCAGACCATTAGTTAATCGATGATCAACTATAATAACAAGTTCATCCTGACCAATTCGAGTTATACGAAGAGGCAAAGGACTATTGACAAGTATTTTATTCTGTTTCAAATTAGCAAGGGTTTCTCCATTAATCAAACTGTTGCAGACACGATTGATTTCATTTTTCAGCACACTATCTTCAATGTCATGCCAGCACGAATTCTCCCAGTGATTAGGAACATGAAAACATTTTCGAAGTTCGGGGTGAGTTGCAATTAATTCTCTATAAATGTTTCCTACTGCCGACCAATTTGGGGATTGTTTTAATTTTAAGAAAACAAACAGATCAAACCAACCAGACTGAACACCAGCTGTGTGAATAAACAAAGAACCAATTGTGCCAAAGATTGATGAAGGTATTGATGAAGATAATAATAAAGATAATGATGAAGATAATGACATTCTATTTATTCTTTTAGTTTTTAGTAAGAAACGGTAATTTAAGAATAGACTCTTATCTTTTATGCTATCTTTTTTTCCAAACGTAAATTATTTTTTATTTAAAATTTCAGTTTATTAAGTTTAGTTGTTTATTGAACTTTCATATAGTCTTGCTAAGGGAGCATGGGTGCCTGTTAATTTTGCTGCTTCTTGGATCCACATAAAATCAGGATAGTCACGAGAAATCCATTTCCCTCCAACAATATCATCTGTGCTATTTAATTCTAAAATATATTTATATTCTTTATCAATATGAAAATCTTCGCGAGCATTATTTTCACTGTTTTGTGGGTAGAAGCTTGGCCCAACTTCATTTGTATAAGTTATAGTAGTTGAAACTATTGCTTCCTTGACAGTTGTATCTGCTGCATCTGATGTAGGAGATTGGAATCCAAGTATTTTAGAGCTAAATGAAAATACCGGATGGTTCCATACTTCGAGATCAGTTACTCTATCTAATATAAACCCTTTACGATAAATTCCTAGCATATTAGCAGTAATGACGTGGAAAGCTCCAGCATTAACATCTAAGCAAGCACTATCGCGAACGGTGGTACGTAAGACAGAAAAATTTTTATTACAACGATTTCCGGCCATGTAGGTTCGGGAATTATTACTCTTTGCTTGTAAGTGTGAGAGTAGAGCTTTTATATCAGATGCTCCAAATGGAATTGTGATTCCATCAATGCTTTCTACAACTACTGGTCCTGGTTCCTTAAAATAGAGAGATGCAACGGCCCATCCCTCACAAATGCCTTGCCATTTAGGACTCTGTCCTCTAGTTCTATTTAGTTCTTTGCGAGTTAAAGGATAGTTAAAGTTTCCAGTATAAATATCATATTTTTCAGCAGGAGAAAGTTGTGCTATTTGATTTGGTCTCATTTTTAAGACTAGACGTTTGTTAGGTGTTAGTTTAGATCGAGGCCTACGGTTATTAATTTTTAACCAACGATCGGCCAGACCACGCTTATAATCGGGCCAGTAATTATCCGGCCAAGGTCTATAATCTAGCGAACCTTTAGTTGGTAGATTAGATAAATTGTATTCAAATTTCGAAGATTGAAGGTAAGCACTTATGTTGTCAGGATTGTTTCTATTATCCCATGCTGACATTGTGGTGGTGTAATTTGAATCGCTTAATGCAAATATATTACTAATAAGTAATACATTAATTACAATAATTGAGAGTATCCAAGTAACCCACATTTTCTTTTTAGTATATAAATTAGCGTGTATATTGTTCATAGAATTTAATTTTCCCATACAACTACCTCCATTAAAATGATTAAAAGTTTAAATTCTAGTGAAGTGTTTTTTTATAGTCAACATCTCCTTATTGTTGCTTAGGCAATTGTGAGGGTAATTGAAAGCATGATAAGTAGCGAATATCTATTCATGAAAATAAAAATTTTTACAATGCAAATATATAAATATATTAAATTTGTTTGTTGAAAATTTTAAATTTTAATTAAGCAATCTGAAGGAGATTTTAATGAATAGATCTTTTTTATGTTGGCCAACTCGGCCTTTTTTCTCTTGCTTCTCTTACTTCTTTTGCATCTTTTTTTTATTTTTTTATACGACCACATCCTTCTCAACTCCGTTAGTTCCACAACCCATTATGCCTTGTGATCCTCTTCTTGCTTCTTCGATGAAG
Organism: Oligoflexia bacterium; assembly: GCA_015232015.1. GTDB lineage: Bacteria > Bdellovibrionota > Bacteriovoracia > Bacteriovoracales > Bacteriovoracaceae > JADFZW01. The sequence goes on from JADGAM010000018.1 coordinate 22,288, forward strand.
TATGTTCCGACTGCAACAGAGATGATGAATGGAAATAAATTATCTTGGCAATGTGATGGTAATGTGAAGGTTTTTGAACTAACTGCGGAAGAAGTTTTTAATACTATAACTGATGAATTAGAGTCGGGACCTATTTATACTTGGGGGTATAATGGGAGTGTACCTGGACCTGTGATCGAGGCAATCGAGGGAGAAACCGTTCGAATTGTTTTTAAAAATCGTTTACCAGATCCCACAACAGTTCATTGGCATGGTATCCATCTACCTATTGAAATGGATGGAGGTTCTGGTCACTCTCATCCTCCCATTCCTCCAGGAGGAACTTACATTTATGAGTTTACTCTCAAACAGTCAGGAACTTACATTTATCACTCTGGTCATGATTTGGCCAAGCAACTTAGCATGGGGTCTTCTGGCTTTTTCATTATCCATCCTAAAAAAATTCCAGAAACAATAGTAAATCATGATTTTCTCGTTTTTTTACATATGTGGACCATACCTCCCCACTCGCAAATTCCAGATACTATGGATATGGAATTTAATTTTTTTACTATAAATGGTAAATCTTTTCCCAATACTTCTCAAATGAAAGTGAAGGTGGGTGACAAAGTAAGAATTCGTTTTGCTAATCTATCCATGATGGCCCATCCAATTCATCTTCACGGTCATACCTGGAGAGTAGTTGCAAATGGTGCTGGAGATGATCCTACATCCGCCATGACTTTTTCCAATACTGTTCATGTTCCTACTGGTAGAAATATGGATGTCATTATTGATAAAATTGATGAACCAGGAGAATGGATGTTTCATTGCCACCTTCCTCATCATGTTACTAATAATATGCATGGAATGGAGCCTGTACCGGGAGAATCTCATGGACATGCTCATGCTGGAATGTTTACGCTCTTTAATGTTTTACATGATGGTGATCATGAGAATATGGCCCACAATGGACATGCGGGTGCTGATCATTTAAATCATTTAAAAAATGCTCCCAGACCAGGATTATATAAGGGGCAAATTCAATTAGAAAATGGAAGAATCCTACAAGCGAATTTAGATTTATTCAAAATCCAAATCGACAAAAAATGGAGAAGACTGTCGGCCTTCTTGAAAATCTTTCTTGGAGGAGAAGGGTCAGCTGAATATTTGGTATTTAATTATATGGATCTAAAATATCATTTTGAAAATAAAGTACTCTCTGTTCAACGAGGAGACAAAGGTGTTTCTCTATTTGATATCAAATTCATGGAACATGATAAAGAGTATATGCTAACTGGAAAGATTCGCTCTGATTATAGTGGTATTACTGGTACTATCAATATGCATCTTGAGCGTACTTCAGATGATGGACCAGTAGATGGGCATTCAGTCCATCATTCATCAAATGGACATATTTCATTATCTACAGAAAATACAGAAAATAGAAAAAATACAGAAAATAGCTTAGCTGGAGAATATGAAGGGAGTTGTAAAAGCGAAGAGAAAACCAAGCGACTACTTCAAATAGAAACGCTACGAGGGTTATCTGACAGCAATAAAGAAGGAAATCCATTTTTCCCTTATCTGATTACAGGAAGGTTAGGAAAACTTTCTCCTAGTGATACTAGAACAGGAAACGATGTAAAAGAAGAAAATGACTTTAGAGTTGAAACAATTATTCACGCTGGTTCATATGATATTTTCGAAGGAAATCTTCAACTTCAAATTGATCCTTTTCAACAAAAAGATTCTCTTAAGTGCAAGCTAGGCAAATTGATTAATGGAGGAACAGAACTTAAGTGTGATGATTGCACATTTGTTAAGGTGAAGTCTCCATTTAATTTCATTAGCACTAATGAAATTAGTACTAATGAAATTAGTACTAATAAACCACAACAAAATTGGGAGTCTCTAGTTTTACCAAAGAGCCCTAAGGTAAATCAGTTTACTCTTCTACCCAACTATTCTGGTAGCTATTTTGGATTACTTTATCATGAAAAACGAGGGATTTATCAAAAAGTCATGCTTGAAGTAAACGTGATACTCTCATCTATCATGAGCATGCAGATACCTACACCATCCATCTCTGCTACTTTGAATCTTTACTTTGGTGATGTGAAAAGTGGAAACAAAGATAAATTGATCTCTTATAAATTTCCTTTACGTCCTTTTTTAGATTCATCATCTTTGACCAATACAAATGGAAGAAACCAATTAGGACTTATTGGCGAAAATGCATTTTTTGTTGTGGAAAAGTGGGAAGAAAATTCTATTGAGGGGTATTTCTTTCATAATGATTTTGGACGTGTTGGAAAAATCCAATTAATTAAAGGTAAAGAATTTCCAAAGATACCATCCCACTGGCCATTAATTTCAGAAGGTACTGGCAATTTTTCATTTGCAGAACATACTCTTTCGTTAGATTTTTTACCTACAGAAAATTTAGATTTTACTGATGGTAATCCTTTCACCCCTCTTACTATAAAAGGACGTTATTTTTATAAAAATGGTGTAAGTAGCTTTCCTATTGAAAGGGGTAGTTATGACTTTTTTACTGGAAATTTGTCTCTACTTTTAGAAGGGTCTCGAGTGATTAGTGGAAAATACTCAGATAATCCCTCTCTAACAAATAGAGAAGAACTCTCTGCTTTTATTTCTAGTATAGGAAAACGACGGGTAAAGATTCTTCGTCAAGTTTTCATGAACTATCACAAAAACGTTAATTAAATTATAAGTTAAAAGGAGATATTTTTATTATGAATATAAGACTTTTATTTTTCCCTATAGTTCTTTTGCTGTTTGGATCAACTTTCATTTTTTCTTTTTCTTCATCTTGGGCGGAAACTAGTAGTTTAACTCTATCTGCTTTTGAAAGGACACCCCTTTATACATGCAATAATAAAACATGTCTTACTTTAGAGGAAGCAGTAGAAAGGGCAAAAAAGAATAGCTTCGAATCAAGGGAAAAAGTGGAACAACTTTACCGTGCTCGTTTAATGATTAAAGTAAGATTGGGTGCCATTATCCCTCATTTCAATTTAAATACTTTAGCAGGAGGTGTGGCATTAGGGTTAGGTGATATAAGAGAGGGAGTAACTGGCGTTATTTCTTCATTATTAGGTTTTCTTTTTCCTGATCGTTGGTTTAAGTGGAAAGAATCAAAGCTTTTTTTTCTTGCAGAAAAATATTCTTTTCTCACTATTCTCAGTAATCAAGTTAATCAAGTGGAAAATCTTTATTTCATGGTTCATCAAGAAATTCTTAACTATCAAATCTACCAGGAATATTTGAGAAAAATTGATCAGATTATTATTATGCTACAAGAGAGAGAGCAAAATGGGGAAGCAAATCCTCAAGATTTGGCCTCCCTCAATGTCTTACGATCTGAATTAATGGCCGATTCTATTTTAATTAGGAATACTCTAAGAGAAATTCTACCATCACTTGCTCATGCAATTGCTTTTGAATCTTCAGCAAATTGGCAAGATTTTTCTATAGCTTCTCTTCAACTACCTAATCTCATAACAGAAGAGTCTCTTACCGCAGAACCCTTCTATCAAACTATCCTAGAACGTTCTTACGAAATAAAATCCTTAGGTTACTTAAAACAGGCCGCTCGTTATTCACGTAAAGCAAGAGCTTTCTCTTTTCTTTCTCCTGAAGCTGGACCTGAAAATTCGTTTGGATTTGGATATCTTAGTAATATGAGAATTGGTAGATCAGAAGAAACCAGTGTAAAAATCAAAATAGAGCAAGAGACCTCACTATTAAAAAAGTCCCTTTATGATTCTGTTAATGATTACAACACTGCCATCGAATTGTTCAAAGAAAGTTTAAATGGACAACAAGCAGCTCAAGTTTTAATTGACGGTCTCTTTGATGATTTAAGAGCATCAGGAAAATTAGATAGTGAAAGATTAGCACAAAATTTGGCAAAAGGAATTATCTTCGATGTTTATAGAAACTATTCAATGCACTTTTATCTAATGGCAAAATCCAATTTAAATAGGCTTTTACGTAAAGGTAAGTTTTATGAAAATATGGAACAGTTGACTCCTGCTAATACGCAAAGAATCCATCGCTTTCATGATCGAACTCTTTACAAAGAAAATATGGAAATTACAAAGGATATTGAGAGAGGAATTATTAAAATTTAATAAGGAGGTTACTAACTATGAAAACTATAAAAACTATAAAAACTATAGAAACTATGAAAACGAAATCCTTGAAAAACAAATTATTATTTTATACTTTAATGGCATTGCTATTAGGTATTCAATTATTAATATCAACACCATCATCTTATGCTAATCCCATTTCGCCCGCCAAAGGTGCGGAACTGGCGCTACATCGTTTAGAGCGACTGGTATATTTGCAGCAGATAGATAAAGATTTTCAATCTAGTTTTAAAAGCTTAACAGTAGAATTGTTGGGGCAACGAAATCCAGGAGAAGCATATTATAAAATAACTTTGAATCAATATCCTGCTTCAGATGGTTCAATAAGAAAGCTTATTATACTTTTAGATGAAAAAGGGAAAAGTTTGAGTCATAAGGTGGAAGGAAATCTTAATGGAATAAATGCTCCCTCTTGGCCTGGTCGACATCCAATAACATTAAGTGAACATGCCCTTCATTTCATATTAGAGGAATCTATGTCGGGAAATACTAAAATTTCACCTTATAATGAAGGATTACAGCGATTAGAAATTTTACCTTTCACTGCTGGGGATAATTCTTTAAAGGCAGCAATTAAAGTAAAAAGTAAACTAGCTCATCAATTTTTAGAAGTTATCCTAAACCAGAATGCTACCTTTAATTCTTATCGATTAATTCATTGAATAGAAATATGAAGGAAAGCGATGAGGAATAAAAAAAAATTAATAATCCTTCTCTCATTGGCGAGTTTAATTTTGACATCATGTAATTATAGAAGAGAAAAAAAAATAAATAATGAGAGTTTTGAAATTGCTGATGCCAATGATCTTAATCTTTCTTATAAGCTAGTTGATGATAATATATTTACACCAAAATGTGTAAGTTGCCATGGGACTGCAGGGGGAGTTTTTCTTGGCTCTTATGAATCTATTGTAAAAAATTTACAAAAAATTGAACGAGTTGCAATTCAGGAAAAAACCATGCCTCCCATGGCCCCCTTATCTGAAAGTGAAAGAAATTTATTATCAACATGGATTAAGGCCGGTGCTCCTGAGCATGAAGGATTGGGCGTGATTAACGAGAATCCGATTCCCACGCCTCCAGCACCGTTAATAGAAGCACAATTTGATTCTATTAAGATTAATATTTTTGATTCAAAATGTATAGTCTGTCATTCACCTACAGGTACAGCAAGAGATGTTCTCCTAAATACAAAAGAAGATCTTTTAGATTCTCCACGAGATTTAGTAATTCCTAGGAATTCACAGGAGAGTGGACTTTATATCGCAGTTTCAAGGACTGATTCCGGAATGATGCCACCGCCGGATTCAGGAATACCTCCTCTAACATTAAATGAAATTGATATTATAAAGCAATGGATTGATAATGGGGCCGAACAATGAAAACCATGAAAACCATGAAAACAATGAAAAGCGTGATTTTTATATTTAATCTGCTAATAATATTTACAATAGGAGTATTTATTTATTCTTATTTTATTCAAGTTATTGAGGCCAAATCTGCCGTTAAGGAGTCCATCAAGATCAAACCATTAGTCAGTAATCTTAAAGTAGATTCTACAAATAGTTCAGTTGAGTTTATGGCCATTGGTAATCCAGGGATGCTAACTATTGAAGGAAAGGGAAAAGGTATTACTGGCGATTTAACTATTTCTTCTAGGAATGTAGAGGGAACTTTTGAATGTGACCTGAATACCTTGGAAACAGGAATTGATCTTCGTGACAAGCACATGAAAGAAAAATATTTGGAGATTGAAAAAGCAGCATTTGCTAAAGCAGAGTTTAAGCTTACCAAGTTAACCTTACCTGATAAGGAGTCATTTACTACTAAAAAGATTCCATTTGAGGGAAAGCTCAAACTTCATGGAGTGGAGAAACTAATTAAAGGTGAGGCCAATATAGACAAAGACAAAAAAAACAAAACTCTTCAAAGCACGGCATCTTTTAATATAAATGTAAAAGATTTTAATATTACGATACCAACTTTTGCAGGAATAAATGTTGGTGAAAATGTAAAAATACAAACTAAGATTATTTTCATAGCTAAATAAGTGGTAAGTATGAACTTTTATTGGCCATTTTGTTATTTGTTTTTATTCCTATTATTATTCTTAATTTTATTTAATCAAAACACTTATTCATTTCCTGAAAATATTAGACATGGTTATTCTAACTGTACTTCTTGTCATTATAGTCCTAGTGGAGGTGGATTGATAACTCCTTATGGAAGGGAGCTTTCAAGAGAAATGTTAAGCACCTGGGGTAAAGAAGGAAGTGAGGTACAACCACTTTACGGTATAATTAAAAGACCTGTATGGTTAGATTTTGGAGGAGATCTACGAGTAGTTCAAATATATCGAGACAACCCTTTTATCGAAGAGGCCAAAATTATACCTATGCAATTTGATGTGGAGGCAATTGCCATGTTGAAAAATTATTCACTTGTGGCCACTATAGGACCTATGCATAAGTTAAATAAAAAAACCTCTGAATTTGAAATTGGCAGTAGAAGGCATTATGTGATGGCAAAACTAAGTAATTTATTTATATTGAGGGCCGGTAAATTTATGCCGAATTTAGGAATCAATACTGCAGACCATATTATCGCTACTAAAAGAGGATTGAATTTCGATGAAGGTTCTGAAACCTATAATATAGAACTCTCTTACATTTCTTCAAAGTTAAATATATTTACAACAGGAGTTTTTGGTGACCCTTCTGAAAAAGAAATTAAGCGAGATAAAGGAGGGACATTAAATATTAGCTATGCCTTTTTAAATAGATTTAAAATAGGAGGAAGTTATTTTTATGGTTATAATGAAAATTACAAACGAAATATTATGGGTTCATACGCCATATTAGGCATAACTGAAAAATTATATTTGCTAAGTGAATGGGATTTTCAAAAAATAAATTATCAAAATGTTACTGCTAAAAATAATAAATGGGGAATTTTAACTTACAATAAAGTAGGAATAGAAGCTCTCAAAGGATTCCATATTGTCTTTACATATGATAAAGCAAAAGCAGATCTAACAGATGATCTTAGCAGGATATATTCTTTTGGACCGGGGTTGATCTGGTATCCAAGACCACACTACGAATTGGCCTTTTCCTGGCTGAAACAAAAAACCTCTATGGTATCTAATGAGCTGACCGACTATGCATGGTTAATGATACATGTTTATTTGTAACTGGTCAGGTCCCTGGTAAATTTTGATCCATTTTCTTCGTCATTCGTGCGGCTTGCAGGAAGCAAGCCTCCTCTTTCCTCTGAAACTGAATCAAAATTTCCTCAGGGCCTTGACCAGTTACCAAAGCTAGCTGACTAATTATGTTTATTTGTAACCCGATATTCTTTCAAATTTTTTCAAATTCTGTTTATTGACTTTAAGTAGGCAATATCCTACCGTTTAGCTCATGAAAAATATAAATAAATATCTATTTCTTTTATTCCTTCTATTCGTATTATTAATAACTTCTCTTACTCAGGCATACGCTTTTAATTTAGCAACTGTCGAATGTATGACCGCCTGGGATAAATGTATGGATACTATTGGTGATAACTTGGACGTAAATCCCTGCTACAACGATAGTATGAAAGTTGGAAGACTTCAATGTCACTATTCTAAATGTATCTGTGTTTGCTCTGCTCATGAAGCTCCTGGGGATCCAAGTGCTGGCCAGATTTGTTCAAACACTACATGCCTGCCTCACAGAGAGAATTTGCGGAACTTTAAATACTCAAAGGCCTGCCAGGATTGGCTTCGTACTCACCACTGAAAAAATCGCAATTTTTAAGTTTAAAAAAATAAAAAAAATAAAATAAATAAAATAAATAAAATACCATCTTATGCCTTAACAATTTCCTATGAAAGTATTTTCGGCCTTGACCGAAACTCTGTCAATAATTGTGTTGACTTCATTTTTCTTTCCTACTTTCTTATTTTGTAACTTACTTGATCTTCTTTTCTTCTTTTGTTTTTGTTCCTTTTACGGTTTTTGCCTCTGCCTCTATGGCCTCTTTAAACGCCTTTATAGGTGCTAGATGGGATAACACCGGAGTAATATCTTGATAATTATAAAGCTTTTCGATATCACCTATTTCTGCGGTGGCCAGTAGTCCCTCTATTTCTTTTTTGCTGAGAATGATTTGATAAAATTATCTTCTTCCTCAGAATATATTTGATTTAACCTAGGATTACGTTTTATATAGGACAGAAGCTCGTCATAGGTAGAAATGCTAGTAACACTTTTAAAATATTCGGGATAAAGTGTTTCTAACTTATGGTAGGCCTTAGGAAGAGATTTCTCTAGGTTCGATAAAGGCGTTGATAAATCTGGATCAAGAAGCTTAAGACAGTATTGAGGATATTTTTCAATAATTTCATTATAATCATTAAGAGAATATTTTTTTATTTTATCAAAAAAATCCTTCCTCCACAAAAAATTTTTGATCATAAGAGGAGTGTAAACTTTTTTCAGCTTAAGATAGAGTTCATCGCTTGCAATGCAAATTTTCTCTGCTTCGTCAAAGCAGTAAGAAAGTGCTTGGCGCTCATCTGCATTCAATTGATAGGACTGGGACACATATTCAATAGGCTTATTACCCAAAACACCAATGTTGGCAATCTTACTATGGGTTCCATATGATCTGACATCATTATCAGTTAGTTGTATTAAGTTATCCACCCATGCTCGTCCCTTACGATCAAAGGCCATAGACCATCTCCATTCTCCTTTAGAACTATCATACTCTCGGACTTCTACATCCCTTGCTAATTTTCCAGTTACAGGATCCCTTTTCGATAACAAGCTGTGGGAAAAGTGATAAGTTTTAGTAGGTCTCTGGGTGAAATCGGCTACAATTTTTTTCAAAAAATCTTTCTGTAAATTATAAGAGATAGTTTCTAGAAGAGAAGTGAAATTAGTAGTGGGTGAAAAGAGAGAAAGAAATGGTCTTATCTGTCGGTCTGCTCTATATGGAGTTTCACAGAATCCCATACCTTGTTCCAATATTGCCATCTCCGTGAAGTAGTCTTTGATATCAGCTACTATGCTTACTTCTCTATTGTAGCTGTTGAAGCGACCTCCATGTTCAAAACTTTGCATCAAGCTATCGTATTTTTGCCTATCAATACGTAATACTCCTTGCGAATCCTCTTCTATCTTAATCGGAAATAAATGATGACAATTCATTGATCAATTTTGTTTCAAGAGCATAACTGATTCCTTTTCCCTTACTCAGATGCCCCTCCTTGTCTACTTGGGGGACCGCTCTCCAAGTACCTTCGCTATTAGAGCGGTATAGCAACCTCGGCATTAATTTAGCATGGCCATCGAGAAAACCCTTTTTTGTATTAACATACATTAGCATATGATCACGTTCAGAAGAGGTTTTTAGTATACGAGTGAAATAATATATATCCTCTCCAATTTTAATGCTCTTGAAAGGAGGAAAATTTTTCAACATGTAGTTTACTTCTGGGTACGAAGAGTAGAGTGGCACAGACGCAGAAGGATCTGCTTTTTTTTCCTCTGCGGCCAGTGATAGTTTTAGAGGCAGAATTATTATCGCAAGTAAAACTATCCAAGATAAAAAATTATACAAATTCAATTTCATTAGCGCCTCTCCCGGTTTCGTAATCGTTGGAAAAACATACCTATTTGTACTTTAGAATAACTTACCATATTCTAATAATATTGATCATAATTTTTTTACTTTACTTCTACTTTCTGGATTAACTATGTTTAGTTTTTTTCCCAATTATTTATTTAAATTAATGATAGTTTTAGTGTTTTTGGTTGTGAGTATCAAAGCTCCGATATCGTTCAACGATGGATACTTTCGCACACAGATTAATGGTGCCCAAGCTCAAGATAAAGTGAAGTATGGCAGTATTAATAGCTTTGAAGACGATCACGCGAAGGCCTTTATGGTTCTAGATGTAGTGTCAGCAATTAGTAGTGTTGTAAATCTTTATCACACAACAGGTGAAGTTGTTATACCAAAGACTACTTGGACTTATAGTTTATACGCTGGTGGTGGTGAATCTAGTGTTATGAAACCTACTAATAATGGGTGGGTGGGTAATTCTAAAAGAAACGATGATGAATACTATGAGCGACATAAACAACGAACCATTGGAAGAGTGTTTCTTGCTTCCTTTCTTTTTATTTCTACGTTTATTACCATCGGGCTTACAGCAAAACAGCTTGATAATGTGAAGAAAAGATTGGAGATATTGAAAAATATTCGTTGTAATAAATTTTTTACTAGTAAAAATTCGAGCAATTGGCCACTAAATAAATATTACAGTAGTATTAACCCCGGGAGTGAAGGTGAGAAGGATATCCTAAGAAACATTATAGATGTTTGCTGGGATAACTTTAGTAGTATTAAACGCACACAAACAGAGTTAAGGAACTTACTGTCGATAGTTGAGGGCCTAACTATTGGTAGGGCGTTCGCTTCGTTACCTGAAAATACGAAGGCAGAGGTAGCTTCAAGAATTAAACCAATATGTCTGAGTTCTCCGCCAAAGAATCAAAATAATACCATGGATTTAACTGATATTGGATGTAAGTGTAGAAACGATGGATCTTGTTTAAAACTAACTAGTGATGACCTTGGGTACCTAAAGAATTCCAAGGCAGCAAATGAGAATATTGAAGTGTTCAATGATTTAGCATCTCAAAAAATTAGGTATGGTGAGCGAAGAGATGGTACTAAAATTTTTGATAATATGAACACTACACTCAAACAGATAGATGAAGTAGTAAAGGAATTGAATGAAAAGAGAGCGAAAAAAAATGAAAAACCTTTTCTGGTCTTAAGTGAGGAGCTTCATTCAAAATCAGATCAATTTATGTCTATCCTCAAAGATGAAGAGTTACAAAGAAAGTTAATGAACAATGATTTATTTAAAAATTTTGGAGGTATTGCTGGCATTGGTTTGCCAGAAACTAAATTAGCTGGGAACAAAAATTTTTCGTCATTAACTAAAAAGGAGTTGTCTGAAAACTCAATATCTATAAATGTGCTATCTCCTACTCCTACAGTGGAAGAAAGGCCTATCTCTCAAAATGAAAAAATTGAAAATACAAAAGATACACAAGATATCAATGATCACAAACAACATGTATATAAAACCAATAGCATCGAAAAAAATACTTTGGGCTCTATTTGGACAATGATTTCATTGAGATATTTTAAGAAATTTTTTTCTGAGTAGAAACTTTTGAAAATAATTTTGATTTGAAGAAATAGGAATATATATGATTAGTATTATAAGTTCAGTTAGATTTTTTATTGCATGTATTTTAATCGCTTTTATATTAACTAATGAATTAACATTTGCTAATAACAACTCGTCAGCAGAGTGCAACAAAAATCTTCCACCGAATAAAAAAGATGAACTGCTAGATAAGATCAATGATAATCCCGATATCAAGAATACTATCAATCAAGATATGCTTCTCACTCAAAAATATCTGGGATATATACTTGGGATTATGCAAACAGTACTGGGCGTTACCTACTCTAGGCTGTATGTACGTCATAAAACTGATTGTAAAGTTACATCGCAAAAGATTATATCTTTCGGAGGATATGTTCAATTGTTTGAAGATGTTAGTGAAACGATCGCTATGAAGGCACAAGAGTACATAATAAATAAAAAACTTAATTCACTTACAACAGATGACGATGTGTCTACTGATTTTCAAGTAAAGGCATTTGATAGCGTAATAGAGAATACCGAACTTATAAGAGATTTATTAATAGCTAGATTAGCTGCCTACTCTGTGGCCGGCACATTATATGTTGTTGGTTTCGGTTGGGCCTTATACGAATTGTATAATTTTACAGATTCTCAGATATGTCCTCTTCCAGACATCAGAACAAAAGTCATAGTGGGCGAACAAGGGAAGGGGGACGGAGTTATAAGGCAGGCATCAGAACGTAAGTTGAATTTACCGAAATAACGTTAGAGGGCGAAACATTAAAAAGCAAAAAATAATTATTTTTCATTGCTAACCGTTCCTGCTACCCTCGCTACTTGGATTGTAAAATGATTAACTTTTATCCGGTTCAACTTACAAATATTCAAAGGCCTGTCAGGATTGGCTTCGTACTCACCTGATTTGTCTGTTGGTTTAATAATTCATTTTCTGATAATATTTGGGGTTGCAAATCTTGTATGAGATTGTTTTCCTCTTCAAGAATGGCAGATCTTTCTTGCTCTAATACTCTACTTTGTAAATTATTTATAAGAAGTGATCTTTCAAGAGAATAGAGATTCTGGTTATATTCAGGATATTCGGAGGTATTATTTTCATTATTGTAATTGCTTTTTATCTGTTCCAACTCTTTTAAACAATCATTTTTTTGATCTTGACCATATAGAGAATCACACTCCCTTTTTTTAGATTGGACAAAATCTAGGTAGTTTGTTTTTTCCATTAAGGCAGCTCTTTGATCTTGGAGATCGCTTGCTTGCAGGTCATTTAATAACAGAGAGTTTTTAGTACCCAGTTCTCTACCTTGCAAAGATAAACTATCACTATCAGAGTAGGAGGGTAAATTTTCGGAACCAAGGTTAGTAGGATTCATGCTAGAATTAGGGACAGAATTATGGCCAGAATTAGCATTAGTTGATGGGCGATTATCATCAGATGCTACCACTACGCTATTGGAAGAAGAATCAGATGCTACTCTAGCATCATCAGAAGATTTGTTGTTTGTATTTACTTTATTAGGATTATTAACGTCGCTACTGGAATTTAAAGTTGTTGCTGAGGTGGTATAAGCATCTGCATTCGCTATTATTTCTGATATTAAGATAATTAAGAGCAGAATTTCTATATAATAAAATATATTTTTTCTCATATATATTCTCCTTGATAAAAGCAAAGTGCCCAGTCTACGCTTGGAAGAAGATAGATGTCTATATTTTTTTAAATAACTTAGATCGAAATATATGCGCTCTGGCCATCTGTATATTAGTCATCAATCTCTAAATAAGAGAGCGCATAAATTAACAAAAAGAAAACAAAAATAGTAAGTTAAAGCGTACCTATCTCTTTTTTTATATGTGTATTTTTTAAAAAAAAGAAAAGTATAAAAAAATGCAAAATAAATTCATATATTATTATCTTTAGAATAAGCTTAAGCAAACCGCTTAATGGTTTTTTAAAATTTGTAGTATTATAATTATCTTGGAAAAACTTCAAAGTTTCCCATCAGTTCTTTATTTATTTGTTTACCATAAATTTTTCTAATAAGTGTTTCTACTAAGATAAAAAGATATGATATTTGTGATAATCTGAAGGCATTAAGATTATGAGGAAATCCTTACCCATTAGGTTTTTCATGGTGTTGAAGAACAATCAAATCTACATCCGGCAACAGAGCACAACCTTTAATAAGTTCATGGGCCTTAGTTGGGTGAACTAAAATAATCTTTTTTCTTTATTACTAAGTCCAATGTCATCGCTATAACCACTATATTCGCAATCACTACACAGATCCATCAGATGTTTTCCCTCCTGTTTTTACCCATCAATATGTTAATTATATCTTTTTTGGTAAATGGTTTTGCTATATATCCATCGGCATTTCTTCTTAATGATTCTCTTTGTTCAGTAGAATAATCAGTAATGATACCACCAGTAATTACTATGAACTTAGTATTTAGCGCAATATTATCTGTCTTTACTCTTTCAATTAGTTGATCCCCTCTCATTTTTGGCATTTTTATATCTGTTATCACATAATCAAAATTTTCTTTTTTTATTATATTGTAGGCCACTTCCCCATCTTCCGCTTCTGTAACTGTAAGACCCAAAGAAGACAGGGTGTGACTCAAAATAAGCCTTATATTTTCTTCATCGTCAACAACAAGTACTTTTCCTTTAAGAGACAAATTACTAAGCGGCAAATTACTTGCTATTTGGTCTAGGTTTTTAGTTATAACAATTTCCTTATTATTTACTGCTGGTAACACTATTTTGAAAGATGTGCCTAATCCTTCTGCACTTTCAACACTAATGCTACCTCCAAAAGAATTAATGATTGTATGACAAATTGAAAGACCAAGCCCTGTCCCTTTTCCTGGTGCCTTAGTGGTGAAAAAGGGATCAAATAATTTGGAAATAATGTTTTTTGGAATACCTGTACCGTTATCTGCAATCTCAATCAATAATTTTCCATCTTTGTTTGTGGTGGTGATTTTTATTTGCCCATTACTTTTACCGATGAGAGCATCTCTGGCATTGGATACAATATTCATAATTACTTGCTGGATCTTTCCAATATTTGCTTTAATAAAATAATCGTTTGCTAAAAAATTGGTTTCTAATATTATATTTTCTTTTTTATATATGTTCTTCACAATATGTAGTATTTCATATATACATTCATGAATGTCGACATTTTCAATATGCTCTGTATCTGGATGAGCATAAGTTCTTATACCATTCACAATACACATAATACGATTGGTAGCATTTTTGATTCCTTCTATTAGCGCAAGATTATTATTTTCTAAAATATTTTTGCATTCATCTTCAATTATTTCTATGTTACCCATAACAACAGCTAGCGGATTATTAATTTCATGTGCTACTCCTGCTGCCAATGTTCCTATAGATGCCAATTTTTCAGTATGAAAGAGATGTTTTTGAAGTTGTACTTTTTCTCTTTCACTTTCTTTAATTTTTGTAATGTCATTTATTATCGCTAAAATATATGGTGTATTTTTAATATGGATAATCTTTGCAGAAAGTAAGCCTTCAATTAAAGAACCATTCTTATGTTGAAAGACAACTTCCATGTTTTCACAAAATCCGTTTTCTGCTAGCTGTTTTAGCAATAATTTTCGATCATCAGGATTATTCCATCCATTTAATTTAGTAGAAAATTTTCCTATTATCTCTTCTTTGCTATAACCAAAAATTTTTGAAAATCCAAGATTAATTTCAACAAACTCACCAGACAGGGTAGTAATGCTTATAGCATTAGGAGAGGTATTAAAGTAAGCTCTATATATTTCCTCAGCTTCACTTTTGGCCGCTTCTATTTTCTTGTATTCTGTGAGGTCCCTTGATGTTCCGACTATTTTTATAACTTTTCCATTTGAATCCAATATGGGTGCTTTTATAGTATGAAAAGTGCGAACACTTCCATCATATCTTGTAATACACTCTTCTGGAATATCAAGTGTTTTGCCTGTAGTTGCAACTTCTAAATCATCTCTAACATATTTTTGAGTTATATCGGGGGCAACAAAAGGCGCATCAATAATTCCATAAAGCTGCTCTAACGTCATTCCATAGTAAGTACGAAATGCCTTATTTCCCCATATCAGCTTGGACTCTGGACTTTTGACGAAAACGATATCCTCGATTGCATCGAGAATTTGATTCAAGTTCTCTTCACTCTCTTTCAAATTTTTTTCTGCCAGCTTGTGCTTGGTGATGTCGACGCCAGAACCTTCAAAGGCAATAGCATTACCCATATTATCCAAATAAGGAGCACCATTTGCATTATACCAACGCCAAGATCCATCATTGTGTAACACACGAAACTCAGCGCCGGTTTGTCTCTGTTTTGTTTCCATTGTTTTTTTTAGAAATTCCATACATATTGAGACATCATCTGGATGAACGAATGGTTGAAATGGTTTTCCAATGACTTGATTTATCGGATGTCCTAAAAGTAAAGTCCAAGAAGGAGAAACGAAGGTAAATATCCCATTTATTGAAAGCGTGAAAATTATATCATGACTGTGTTCGACCAATAGGCGATATTTTTCCTCGCTCTCATTCAGTTTTTTTTCTGATTGTTTATGTTCGGTGATATCACGACAGAGAGAGATGATGTTAGAAGTTTTAGTTTCCACAGTAGCACTTATTTCCACTGGGGTGATCTTGCCGTGTTTATCCACATAATCAATAACGAAGTTTCTGATACTGCCATCTTTTAAGCATCTAGCAACAGCATCAGCACTTCGTGAAATTTCATATTCTGCTGTCCATTCCAAAACACTCCTACCGACAATATCACTTAATTTATTATGGCCGCTTATGCGTATATATTCTTGATTGGCATCTATAACTTTACCTTCCCTATTTAGTATTAGATAACCAGTCCCTGTGGTCTCGACCAACATTCGATATTTATTTTCACTATCAGAAAGCGCATTCTCATCTTGCATTATTTCCTCATTTTCTTATTTACTCATTTCCTAATATTAAAGCAGTTATTGAACTTGAAGTCCTTTAACATTTGCCTGCAAATATAACATTATTTCTTTACGACCTTTGCTTTTAGCAAAAAAATAAGCATTTCGACCTTTGTAATCGAAGGAGTTAAGCGGAACTTTTAGCGAAGCTAGTTTTGATAAAGAATACAGATTTCCTATACTAGCACCTAGACTTACAAAAATTTTTACAATATCAAGATTACCTCCTATGGCCGCATAATGGAGTGAGGTTTTGCCAAAAGAATCTTTGGTCTTGAGATCGGCCCCTCCTTCTAGAAGAAGTTTTACACTTTCAACACTAGCAAGTTGAGAGGCAATCATTAGAAGAGTTTTACTATTCCTACTCCGTACTTTAATTAATTCATCAAGGTTGTCAGAAAATTTTCCTTTCACAACAGTAATTATGTCTTCAATATTTTTAGTAACACTCTTTATGGTTTTTTTAGTATTATCAATATCAGTATTAGGATCTTTAATACTATTAATTTTTTGTACGCTCTCTTCTAAAACCATAGCTACACCCGTTATTACTTCAATTTTGTCACTTGCAGGTAAATATTCCATCGTAGTAATAAAAAAACTCAATTGATTTAGACTTTCAAAGTTTTCGGAAGATAAATATTTTTTTAAATCATTATTTTGCAAAAAAGAGGAAACATTTTTTATTGAATTAATCATTCCAGCTAATGATGAATCTGTTTCTAATTTAGAATCTTCTTCTTTAGTGTTTCCAGTAAGTTCATCAACTACGCTATTTACTATATTTTCTTTTTTTAATGTCTTATCTTCTTGTTCTTGTAAATCTGCTGTGAGTGCATGTAAAATCTCATTCACTTCCACTAATGCCAAGGCATCTATAATTTTTATTGACATACTATCAGAAAAATCATTTTTCAAATTTTTAATTAAACTTTGATGTTGAATATTTTTTTCTTCTGTGGTCAGCACTTGATAAACCCACTTTTGGGTAAGGAAAAATATTTTGCTAAGAGGACTAAATGAACTAATTTCATCACAAAATCCTCTTCCGCTAATACTTCCATGATGTTCCCTTAAAACCGCTTGCATTTTTTTCTCTGTCCACATGTTTAGTATTTTTAATACATGGAAAGTCATATATGTGAGCAGTTGAGATTCTTTTAGACGAAAACTATTATCATTAGACACTAATATAGAAACTAATTTAGAGAGATCAGGGGCATTCTTTGCAATTTCTAGTATTCTTGCGAGATTGATTTGAGACATATCAATCACTTCTTGATCTACGCCAACATCTCTTAATTTGCTTGATATTTTATCCATTTGTTTATTGGCATAAAATAAATTTTCCTTAGTAACAACTTCATAATTTTCGTTTTCCGATAATGAGGAATGTATTTGTTCACTAAAACTATTAACAAACTTTAAACGATGCTTAGATAATACATATAACTCAGAATTTGATAAAATGGTTTGACTTACAATTTCATCTTCTAATTGCGTTCCAATTGTAAATAATATTTCAAAATTATTATTATCGGTCGGACTTTTCAATTTATAGATGTCACAAGGTACATGTTGGAGATATTGAAGAAAAAGAGATGGTATGCGAAAGTATGTCGGTAAAGACATTTCCGCCATCATTTTGGGAGTGATTTTTA
>JADGAM010000190.1 GCA_015232015.1 Oligoflexia bacterium
GCAGGAGTGGAGACAGAATTAAAAACCACGCTATCTCAAATGGCGGATATCGAACGCTCAGGTATTATAAATATTTTGGAGCATTCAAAAAAATCTATGCAAACATTATCTCAACTTGTTCGCAACAGATTTTCTTTATCGTCTAGTTCTTTATCGTCTAGTAATGAGGTTAAAATTACTGCTTTAATAGAAAGCAATGGGGATCTTATTTTAAAGGGTGGTGAACAAAAATTCACACTAAAAGAAGGAGTTTATTCTTTTGTAGACAAAAATAATCAGTTACTTGGAGCAGGCATTGTAAATACTGTTTTTAAAGTGCAAAATGGTAAGGCCATTCGTATAAGTACGACTGTTTTAACAAAAGATGGTAAACGAGCACTAGGAACTGAGTTAAATGAAAAAATTTATGAGGAGGTAGTTACTAAACGTAAATCATTTGCAGATGTAACAGAAATTTTTGGAGAACAATATATGGCCATTTATGATCCAATATTTGATGAAAGTGGCAACAATGTAACCGCCATTTTATTTATTGGTCAACATTTTCAAGATACTATAACAAACATAAAATCATCTTTACTTAAAACCAAAGTGGGTATAACCGGTTATCCATATGTAATGGACTCTACAGGAAAACTTATTGTACATCCAAAATTAGAAGGTAAAAGTTTGATTGAAAATGATTTTGCTAAGGAAATGGTTAAAAACAAAGAAGGGGCCATTCTTTACGATTGGGAAGGTCGAAAAAAAATCGTGGCCTATACATATATCTCTTCTCTTGATTGGATTATTGCTGTTAGTTCATACTATGAAGAATTTACTTCTGTATTACTTACAATTATCAAGGAAACTATACTTTTATCTATTTTTCTTGGTTTGCTAGCTTCTATATATTTTGGCCTTTCAATGTCAAATAATATTGCTATACCTATTGATCGAGCTTCCAGGCATATTTCAGTTATTGCTAATGGCGATTTTTCAATCGATGTAAATAAAAACGCCATTGCTAGAATGGATGAAAATGGAATGATGGCCAAATCAATTCATAATATCAATACTAAAATGCGTTTTTTAATGTCCCAAATTCAAAATCTCATCAATAAAGTAATTGATGGTCAATTGACTGAACGCTTGGATAGTTCTCCTTATCAAGGAGATTATAAAAAAATTGTCGAAGGATTAAATCACCTTGTAGATGAAATGGTTCGTCCAATTAACGATGCATTGAAAACGCTAGAAGATATGGCACATGGAAATTTCTCTAATAATTTAGATAAAGATTACAAAGGCGAACATGCCGCTATCAAAAATGCAATTAATGAAACTATAAATGAATTGAATGAAATTCTTCGAAGTGTAAAAAACATTTCTCATGAAATTTCTAAAGTTACGGAAAATGTAATCGAAAACAATCATAAACTGGCCAAAGGAACCAATTCTCAATCAGTGGCCTTAGAAGAAATTTCCTCTGGAATGACAGAGATTGATTCTCAAGTGGAAATGACTGCTAAAAATTCAATAACTGCTCAAGATCTTAGCTTAGTTATAAAAAATCATGCAGAAGAGGGAAATGTAAAAATGAAAGATATGTTAAAAGCGATGGAGGCTATTATTGATTCACAACAGAGTATTTCAAAGATAATCAAAGTTATTGATGAGATAGCTTTTCAAACAAATCTTCTAGCATTAAATGCCGCCGTAGAGGCAGCACGCGCTGGTAAACACGGAAAGGGTTTTGCTGTAGTCGCAGAGGAAGTTCGTAATCTGGCCACTCGTAGTGCAGATGCTGCTCGTGAAACCACTTCATTAATAGAAAATTCAAAAATTAAGATTACACATGGATCGGAAATTACTCAAGAGACTGCCAATGCTCTTAATAGAATTTCAGATGGAATATCAAATATCACCGATTTAATCAGTCAAATAGCTGCTGCTGCAAAAGAACAATCTACTGGAATAAAACAGATTAATACAGGTCTAACCCAAATACAAAAAGTAACTCTTTCTAATACAAATATCGCAGATGAAACATCTTCTAATGTAGATATTTTGTCTATTAAATTTAATGATCTTTCATCTGTCTTATCGAAATTTACTATAAAAGAAGATGAAAAAAGTAGAGAGAATATAAATAAAAACAAAGGTGTAAGTGTACCTAAATTGGAATTAAAAAAATCGGCCTAAAGTGATGTTTGAAAAAATAGATTCTGCAATCATAAGTGGAATCAGACAACCAATAGAGTCTCTTTTTAATTGGCTTAATGAAAAAACAGGAATACAAAATGCATCGAAAGTTCGATCATCAAAGGGATTGTTGGTTCATGTGTTTGGAAAATTAGCGGCGGCGCTAGTTATGATTATTTTTAACTTTTAATTGGCATTCTCAGTAATTACCTGAAAAACGAAAACTTGATAATCAGATCAAGCAACTTATTTCAAAACTTAAATTATTAACTACTAGAGAGCAAGAACTTGGGAACTTCACATGGTTTTTGTAACTTGAATCATACGAGCAGAAATATCTAAAAGTTTTTCTATATAAACGACTCCACCCATTTGTATTGCTACTTTGGGCATACCAAATACTATACATGTAGTTTCATCCTGAGCAATTGTAGTAACACCCAATTTTTTAAGATTCAAAAGTCCCCTCGCGCCATCATCTCCCATGCCTGTAAGCAATGTAGCAACTATCTTTCTATGCTTAATGGATTGTAAGGAATTAAAGAGATAATCAACAGAAGGTCGAAAACGATTAAGTACTGGGTCTTGGTTTATTTTAATTTTAATTTTTCTACCCTCTTCCAGCACCTTCATCTGTCGGTCTCCAGGGGCAATATAAACTGTACTCTCCTCTATAATATCATCGTTGGATGCTTCTTTAACTTTAAATTTGCAAAGCTCGTTTAATCTTTCGGCGAACGCATTAGTGAAAACTGGTGGCATATGTATAACAATAAGAATTGGCGGTATCTTTGCTGGAAGAGAGATTAAAATATTTTGTATGGCCTCTGTTCCACCAGTTGATGCTCCTATAGACCAAAGATGGATTATTAAATGTTGATCAGAAAGAATTGTCAAATTGCTACCATTGGAAGTATTACAGTTGGAATTATTTCTCAACATCATAGAAAGTCGATTCTTTAGTTTTTTGCTATTACAAAAAGCAGATATAATTTTCTCAGACAAATCGTTCAATGGTTTTTCTGAACTCGATTTTTCATCCAGCAATTTTTCCATATCAGCGAATGAAGGTTTTTTTATATAATCAAATGCACCCACTTCCAGCGCTTCAAACATCGGCCGAGTATCGTTATGGTTGTAATCTGTTATTATAATGGTAGGAACTGGATTGGTTACCATATATTGTCTTAAATAAGTAAGTCCATCCATTTTAGGCATGTTCAAATCCAAAGTAATAACATCAGGTTTAATCCTTTTTTGAATCTCCATGGCCTCAATAGGATTTGAGGCCTCAGCAATAACTTTTAACTCAAAAGCGAATTGAGAATTGGATTTAGAATTACTTTCAATCATCTTACGTAAAATCAGGTAGTGGGCGATTATTATTGGTAGCACATTAATTCAATCAAAAAATCAAATATATATCGTTTGTAAAATCTATAATAATTATATAGGGAATCCATTTTTACTTTTGTAGGAAATAAAATTTTGAAGAGAATATCCTATTTAGATATACTTTTATTTTTTGTTAACGAAATTAAACACTATTCTTTAATAGAGATTAAAATATCACCTCAAAAAAATGTTTCATGATCATTCTTATCTGGCTTAAATCAAGCTGTAGCGCAAATTATAATAACAAATGAAATATTTTATTGCACCTATATGATTTTCATTTTTTTTAGAAAATGCAAGAGTCGATCTAACAAGTCTTGAAACTCTCTGTCTTAATGTACAGAAAAGTCTCTCTACGTGATTAGTTAATCTGTTAACTTCCTTTACAATAATGTGCATATCTTCTGGTATAAAATTATAGGAGCTACATTTGTCTGTAAAGTAAAGCGTATTAGTTTTATAAACTTCTGGAATTTTATCCCATAATCTTTTTCCCGCTTCCATATCTCGGTTACCAACATAAAAAGCTGCTACTTGATTAGTATCAGGATCAAATGCAACCTATATCCATTGCTCATTTTTTTTATTTTGAACAAAACTCCACATCTCATCTGCCTCAATTCTATTACTGCTAATAATTAATTTCTGTTTTTTTTCTTTATAAATTCTTTCGCGAGAGATATTAACGTTTAAATCATTCGGTTGTATTTTAAATAGTTTGCTGATATGTTTAAGCAACCATTTTTTTGTAACATCCATGGATCTACAAATACCTCTTAATGATATTTTTTCAAGAAGTAATTTATTAACAACAGGAATCTTGGAGTTGGCCAATTCCTTATCTAAAAATGAAACAAATGCCCTACCACAATCTTTGCACAAATTGTTTTGCTTGCCATTTTTAGATTTTCCGTAATTAATATAATTTGTAGTAAAGCATTCTGGGCAGAGATGTCTAACTAACATAAAATACCTCATAAATTAAAATATTTTTTAGCATCAGTTGTTCATCGGAAAAGTTAATTAAAAAAAGGAAGCAAAGTAAATTTAGTAATAACTCTGAAGAAAAAATTAAATTTTATAGATGAATTTTGTTTGATTTTGAAAAAAATAAATAAAAATTATAGACCAATAACAATCGCCCACTACCAACTGATCAGTACTTTACTATTGAGAGAAGTTCTAATTTATCTGAATGCGAAAGTAGGGATGTGCTTATGCCCGTTATCCCCTGATCTCCCTGATCCTCCTCCTAGTTAAATTTAATACTGACCACAGCGTATGAATTTTCGAGCAGTATCTCTGGCCTTAATGTCATTAGGATAATTATCAAGGATCTCTTGTGCAATATCGTTTAAGGTTTTTGAAACCACCAAAGTCTTTTTGATAGGATCAAATTTACAAAGCTCCATACACCCACTCTTAGCGGCACTATTGCAATTCCAAGTTGCAGGATTTGGCGTAGTTGAAGGAAATATAAATTCACCTTTAGCAGGAATTTCAATCCCATTAAACCACTCTTTATAATCAGTTCCCTCTCCTCCCGGATACACCCATTGAGGAGGAATAGATTCACCACCAGCATAGAGACAGATGTTACAAGGCCATTCGATATCTGCATTTGCAAAAAGATCTTGCGGATTTCCTGGAACTGGATCTTCTTTTGGAGGTGTATAAGCAGGGACTACATTTTCTTTAGCATAACAAGCAGTAATGAAATTTTGTGTTTGATCATTATTTTTTAAAGTAGCGCTATTGAAAGATTTTACATTATATATCTGTTCTGGATAATTTCTATCTTCAGAAAATCCATAGGACTCTTTTGCGACCCCACTTTGTCCTTCATTGTACAGAGGAATTGGAAAGCTTTCATTTAAATTAACAATAGTTTTTTTACCAATTGGCCAAGGAAATTTCAAAATCACTTGAATAGTAATTCCTGCTATAATCTCAAACTTCCCATCTGCACGTATATTACTTTTCATGTTGAATCCATGAAAGCGTTCACTTGCAAATTTAAACTCTCCACTAAGGTCGTGATTTGATCCTTCAGAATTTAAAATCGAAAATTCAGAAGATATTCCCGCAGAAATTGTAGGCGCCACTGAAACTTTTGCAATTAACGTTGACATAAATGGCAAGGACATAACCCAATCAGGCAAGATGTCTGCTGGATTGTCAGGATATTCAATTTTAGCAGCAGCACTAACATAAAGAGAAGGAAGTGCTTCTGTTGTGGACCGAGGAACTTCTAAGTTCAAATCATTACGAATTAATGGATTTCCACTCGGAGACCAACTGGTCGTGTTTGGAAAACGACCTCTCGTACCCATGGCCAGCTGACTACTCCAACCTGTACGCATTTCCACAAAATTATGATATTGAACATCTTTATCAGTAGCAGTGGCACCAGCATTAACTCCAAAAATATCAAAGTAACGAACGCTATTACCGCTATTAAGAAAATTTACAACATCATAATAATTATTTC
Organism: Oligoflexia bacterium; assembly: GCA_015232015.1. Lineage (GTDB taxonomy): Bacteria > Bdellovibrionota > Bacteriovoracia > Bacteriovoracales > Bacteriovoracaceae > JADFZW01. The sequence goes on from JADGAM010000190.1 coordinate 6,071, forward strand.
CACTTTGATAAGGAGAATCTACTACCGGTGAGTTTTGTCCATACTCGAAAATTGGACTTGCAGTAAAAGTTCCTATAGGAGTAACAACTGGAAAACCTTTTGGTTTTATAGAAACACTTTTTCTTTTATCTTGGGTTTTTACAGTTATTCCAAAAAGATCTTTTATTTCATAACGACCGGCCAGGGGTGCCTCATAAGGGTTATTACGAACATAGGTATACTTGTTTTTAGAAAGGGATAAATCTTGTGCCACGGCCACAAATTCACCCAACACTGGTAGTTTAACCTTAACTTTACGATAGCCCTTAAAAACAGAATCTTCGCGATCAAAATCTAAGAAGCCTACTTCCTGAGTTACACTTAAATCACCAATCCCTAAAGAGAAATCAACACTATTTTTAGCAGCACCACTAATGTTAGGACTTAGTTCTCGTAGTGAACAAAGAATAGAGTCAGTAACTAAAGCACCACTTCCCCCCATTCCATTCCATGTTGGAGGTGTCAAAAATTGTGGAGTGGAACCAAGACGTGTACCCATAAAAAGCTGTCTCTCATAACTGTTGCAGCTACTATTGTTGGCCATACATGGTCCTCCCATAAAGATTTCACAAAGTGCCTCTATATTATCAAGAACTACAGATTCTGGGCACTCATGAGTGAGGGACCCCTTAAACGCTTCTCCATTTTTTAAACGATTGGAATAATCAGCATAACTATCAAAGACAATTTTCCAACTATGTGTTGTGGCCTCGGCAATATTTTGCCAAGTTCCTACGAAATTTTTTCCGATAACTTTTAAAGTATGATCACCAAGATTTAGGGCCGATCTTTTTATTGGTGTGTTTATATTCGCTTCATTACTCCACGTCTCGTTATCTAACTTATATTTATAACTAACTACCCCAATACCTTTTATCATTGAATTTATATCCTTTGATACTGTTGGATTATAGGGAGCACCTTTAATTTCTGCTGCTGGTTTAATCTCTAAAACAATTATAATAAATTTTGCAGGTGAAAAAACATTAGTCCAAATTCCATTCATATCTTTTACTAAAACATCAATACTGTTAGATCCAGCTGGTAAATTTTCAAAGTTCATTGTATTACTAGTGGATATCTCGTTAGACCAACTTCCGTTATTCAAACGATACTTATATGCTACAAAATTTTTGTCAGCGATAGGAATATTAAATTTAGTAGCGGTTGTTACTATCTTGGGAATATTTACAAGCGATATCAACTTAGGACCAATTACTACACTCCATTTTATTTCTTTTTGTGCTCGCATGCTTCCCGAGCTATCATAAACAAATATTTTCAAAGTGTGGTTTCCTATAGACAATCCCCTAATCTTAAGAGAATTTTCTAATGAAATTTTTGCAGTAATAGCAGTATTATCTAATTGATATTGATATGTGGCCATTCCTGTAGCAGTAATACCGATAATTGCTTCAGTATCAGCTGTTTTTTCCGAGGGTGCGTCTGCCAATACAATTTCCACATCGTTTGTTGATGATGGATTATTTTTTTTATCATTACAACTGATCAAAGCTAACATAATAATAAAAGAAAAAAAATAAACTCTAAAATACTGCCAACTAAAGCTACAATAAAAGTTTTTAAGTTGTATTAACCAAAGCATGAAATAATCCTTTTTTAATTTTTTTTATATCTATAATTTATTACCTATAATGATTTTTTTTATCCGTTTAAGATTATCCCACATAAATACATGAAAATGTTGAATGCTTTTATATGTAAGTTATATCTATATGAATTTAATAAATAAAATTTAATTGAATGTTTAAAAGTATATTTTGATTATTTTTATTGTTTACTCAAAAAATTGGCATTTTGAGATCCCTCGTGTGAAAGTTTTTCGACCATGACCGTTTCGAGATAGTGGGATTAAGACCGACCCTGCGCTCTTTCTAACTCGGTATTATTTCAGTGTGCTGGCGACTTTAGGCCGCCAATTGTTTTATTGGTTCAAAAGAAATTATTTTACCGCCAAGATGATTCATTTTTGTAAAAGATAAAATGTGTTTATTTAATGAACGTTGTTTTTGAGTTGCTATTTGTCCATTTAAACCTTGATGTGGGCGGTGGTCGTTGTAATACTGTTGATACTCTCTACAGATTTTTATTGTTTGAAATAAATTAATAGGCACAACATTAGTAAATGCTTCTCTCTTGAGAGAGAGATG
>JADGAM010000191.1:0-2015 GCA_015232015.1 Oligoflexia bacterium
AATCAACAGGAAACAAAGTCTAATGTTATAGATATTTCTATTAAAGGAGTTAAATTTAAAAATTTAAATTTTGATTCCACTTCATCTATTACAAAAATAGTATGTCCTTATTTTAATCTAGAATTAAAAGTAAAACTTTTCAAATTTATTAGAAAAAGCGATAGTAGTGATAACAGTGATAACAGTGATAGCGAGGTTGTGATTGCCATTGAAGAATTTGGTGATAACAACAATGACTGGATGATTTGGATAGAACTTCTTACTCGAATCAACGACTACAGCAATAACTACGGACATGGCAATAGAAACAATCAGGACCTATGTGCATGAATAATTTTATTAAAAATATTTTTGAAAATTTATTTGGCACAAAAAAAAATACTGAAAAGACTAAATTTCTTTACCAAATTGATTATAAATCACAAATACAACATCTATCCACTTCAAGTAAAACAGAATTAATAAATGAAAAAGAATTAGAAGAAGTAATAAATAATTCATGTTCTGCAAAAGCAAGATTTTTAAAAGACATATCAGATAAGAAAAAATATAATTATAAAGATTACGTTAAAGCTAATGATAATAAAGTGAGTATCAAAATGGACTCAAAACATTTTCCTGAAAGTAAAAAAATTGAAATTGAAACTGAAAACAAAGCTGAAAATGGAAATGAATTAAGATTACAAGAAGAAAAAAAAATTTCTTTAGATAGGCAAAAGGCCGTTGAAGAAATTCATTCTTGGATAAAAAATGAAAAGAATAGACTTCAAGCTTTACTTGAAAATGAACATCGCGACAGCTTGATTAAAATGCAAAAAGAGATTAACGATGAGTTGAAATTATATAAAGAAAAAGAAATAAAAGAAATAAAAGAAGTAAATGAACAGGTCACTATCCAAGCAAAGCAAAAGAAAAACGAGATAGATCAAAATATAAATTTTGAGAAACAGAAGGCAATCGAAGAACTTGATATTTGGAAAAAAAATGAGAAAGAACGATTTCAAAAATTACTTACTGAAGAATATGATGTTTTTTTGAAGAAGATGCAAAAGGAGGTGCCTAAGAATATAGAGAATGTAGATAAAGCACAAACTCAACAGACTACACAGAACTTAAATACTATTGAAATAGAGTCTGAAATAAAAGCGCTAAAAGAACAAAAAGAACAAAAAATTTCTCAATATGAAAAAGAGATAAATGAATGGGCCACTACTCAAGTAAATCAAAAGAAAAAGGAAATTGATGAATATGTAAACTTAGAGAAGCAAAAAGCAATGGAAGAAATTCGTATTTGGAAAAAAAATGAGAAAGAGCGTGGAAATAGAGATTATAATTTAAACTATGAGGAAGAAATAAATAATTTTCGCGAAAGTAGGAAAGCTCAAATTGAAGAAGAGTTAAGATTAGAAAAAGAAAAAGAATTAAAATTTATTGAAGAATGGAAAGAAGTACAAAAAAATACTATATTTGAAGAAATTGATAATGAAATAGCACCTAATATTGAGTCACTCAAAGCACAGAGAATTGCTACTCTTGAACAAGAAATCAATGATTGGGTTACTCTTAAGAAAGAAGAAGCTTTTAAGGAAAGAGCTAGCAAAATAGTAAAAAACGTAGAAGAAGATATGACTGTAGAGAGACAAACGGCCATTAAAGAGATTCATCTTTGGACAAAAAATGAAAAGGAAAGGATTCAAAAATGCTTTGAAGATGAGTATAAAAACAGCTTAATTAAATTAAAAAAAGAAATTACAAATAAGGCCAAAGATGAATTTCAAAAAATTGAAGAGTATTTCAATGAATTCAAAAATAAAGAAACACTTTTGGCAGAAAAAGATATTCATGATTTTCTAAGCAAAAAATTATCTAAAGCAAGTCTTTAGGAATGGCCAGTTGGACAAAAATACGCACGCAATGGAAGCTTAGGGCCCTTCAAAAAATAACCAAAATAACCAAAATAACCAAAATAACCAACTCCTGATGCCATTGCAAATATACGAATAATTATTAAAATT
>JADGAM010000191.1:2025-8277 GCA_015232015.1 Oligoflexia bacterium
CTACTTCTTCTCTCAGTTCTCAGCACTAACTTCTATAATATACTTACATTAACTTCTATTAAAAATAGGACCTTGTCGGTCAAACAGCTTGACCTTTGTTTAAAAAAGAGTTTATATAAGAGTTAAATAGCAAACATATGAATATATATTCATATGTTTTTACAAAGGCACTGATCGTGCTCTTTTAAAATAGGTGATTGCATGAAACCAACAATATTTTCATTGTCCTTAGTTTTTTTATTGTTTTTTTTTAATAGCAAATCATTTGCTAATAACACCTGTTCCGTAAATACTACCACTGCTTCAACTTGTTCTATACCAAGCACTCCAGAAAAATCATCCAAAGAAGCATCGTCTCAATCAACAAACAAAAGTGATCAATCAACGATAAATAATTCATCATTATCCTTTATGCGCCATCAAGAGGTGATCGTACCAACTGATGCCCCTCCAATACTGATTGAAATGTTTTATTCTTTTGATTGTCCTCATTGCCATGAGGCCATGGAGTGGATTCCTGAATTAAAGAAAACATTTCCCAATGTAACAGTTAAAATGTATGAGATAAAAAAAATCAAGGCCAATAGAGAATTATTTGAAAAAACAGCAGTTCAGCACAATATAACGGTTACGGGAGTTCCTACGTTTTTTGTAGGCGATAAAGTATTTGTAGGCTTTTATAAAAATCAAACTTGTTGTCTACTGCTCGATGAAATCAAGGCCTTAACCTTTAAAAATAATGTTACAAAACCGCCTCGTGAAATTAAAGTTCCAATTCTTGGAACAATGAGAATAGATCAAATATCTTTGCTCAATTTTAGTATAGTGATTGGTCTTCTCGATGGATTAAATCCATGTGCTATGTGGGTTTTAATGTTTCTATTGGGTTACTTATTCACACTCGTTCACAAAAAAGAATTTTAATGATTGGTAGTATATTTGTAATGGCATCAGGAGTTGTTTATTTTGCATTTATGAGTGCTTGGTTCAGCTTATTCTCTGTAATAGGTTACGGCCAAACGATTAGATGGATTCTAGCTTTGGCGGCCATAACAATGGGATTAATTAATATAAAAGAAATCTTTTTCTTTAAAAAAGGGGTTTCACTTATGATTCCCGAAAGTGCAAAACCTAAAATAGCTCAAAAAATTCGCCAAATTATGCAGGAAAAAAATATCTATACTGCTATTATAGGTACTGTTTTGCTTGCTGTATTTGTTAATCTCATCGAACTTGGTTGCACCATTGGATTACCGGCCATATTTACAAAAATACTAGCAGACAGAAGCGTAGGCATTTCATCAAAGTACTTCTATATGATTATTTATAATATTGCTTATGTTGTTCCTCTAGCAACCATTGTAGGCATATTCACTATAACTCTCGGACACTATAAGATGACTGAAAAACATGGGAAAATACTAAAATTGATTAGTGGTCTACTTATGCTCATACTGGGAATTATCATGTTGGCCAAACCAGAGATACTAACTTTAAGTTAAAAATCAGGAGATCATAAATTATGGCCAGAAAGAAAAAAGAAGAAATACCAGAATCTTGCTCGTGTACTATTATTCACGAAGATCGAATTAATAGAGTAAGAAAACATATGCCTAAAGATGAAGTACTCTTTAATTTAGCAGAACTTTTTAAATCTTTCGCTGATACAACCAGAGTTAGAATTCTCTATTCATTATTTAAAGAAGAGATGTGTGTTTGTGACCTCTCGGCGTTTCTTGGAATGACTCAATCGGCGATTTCTCATCAATTGAGAATCTTGAAGTTGGCCAGATTAGTTCGCTTTCATAAAGTCGGAAAAGTTGTTTATTATTCACTAGAAGACGATCATGTAAAAGAAATATTTAATTATGGCCTGGCCCATATCAATGAGTAAAAAATGGGTGAAAATACATCTTTTGATGAACCTTCTACCGTAGGAAAAGTAATGCTTAAAAAATATAAAATTGAAAATTTAGATTGTCCAAATTGTGCAAACAAAATGGAAAAAATGTTAAATGACCTCACAATAGTAAGAGAGGCAAGTATAAATTTTCCCACCCAATCCTTGTTAATTGATACTGATGATATATGTTTAGTCCAAAAAGAAATAGATCGCATTGAACCAGGGGTCGTAATAAATGGAATAGATGGAATAAATGGAATAAATGGAATAAATAAAATAAATGATATTGAATCTCATTCTAAAAAAGAAAAAATCAATAAATTTATAAACAAAGATCTATCACTTATAATTGCTGGCACTCTTTTGTTTACAATCGCCTTGATCACAAGGCATTTTGGTCAACAGTTTGGTCAATTTCAACTGACAACTAATCACTGGATTGAAGCAATTATTTTTCTTCCGGCATACATTTTACTAGGGAAATCGATAATTACAAAGGCCATCAGAAATTCATTAAGAGGGCAATTATTTGATGAATATTTTCTTATGAGTATTGCTACCATTGGTGCGTTCATTATCGGGGCCTCCGCCGAAGCAGTGACCGTAATGCTTTTTTATCAAATAGGAGAATACTTTCAAGGAAGGGCCATTAATAAATCTCGAATGGCCATCAAAGGATTGTTAGAAATAAGACCAGACAAGGCAAATTTATTAATCAATGAGAGAGATATAAAAGAAGTTCATCCTAAAGAAATAAAAGTAGGCGAGATAATTGTTGTAAGACCAGGAGAAAAAATTCCCTTAGATGGAATAGTTATCAAAGGGGAATCATGGCTTGATACCTCAGCATTAACCGGTGAAAGTGTCGCAAAACCAATAAAATCCCAACAAGAAGTACTTGCTGGAATGATTAATAAAACAGGGGTTCTTACTGTTAAAGTTGATCGACCTTACAATCAATCTTCTATTTATAAAATTCTTGAACTAGTAGAAAGTGCTGTACAGAAAAAAGCACCTCTGGAAAGGTTTTTAACAAAGCTGGCACGCTACTATACTCCACTAGTGGTTTTCATTGCATTCGCTATAGCAACTATTCCTCCGCTTTTTATTGCAAATGCAATATTTTCAGAGTGGATTTATCGAGCTTTAGTGATTCTAGTAATCTCTTGTCCTTGCGCACTTGTTATTAGTATTCCTCTTGGCTATTTTGGCGGTATTGGAGCAGCTTCAAAAAACGGAATTCTAATTAAAGGCGCAAGCTATCTGGATGTCCTTCGAAAAATTAAAACAGTAGTGTTTGATAAAACTGGCACTCTCACTGAAGGTCAATTTTCAATCACAGATATAAAAATATTTAATGGCTTTACTAAAGAAGAAATTCTTCGAGCTGCCGCAATTGCTGAACATCATTCAAATCACCCTCTAGGCGAAATTATTAGAAAGAGTTATGGAACTACCATCCCTAATTCCCTAATAGAAGATCATCAAGAAATTCCTGGTCTGGGAGTTAAAGCATTGGCCGAAGGTAATCGCATTGTTGTCGGAAACGATAAAATGCTTCACCTTGAAAATATACCCCATGAAATATGCTCTATAGTTAGCACTGAAGTGAATAATGAAGTAAGCACTGAAGTGAATAATGAAGTAAGTATTGAAAACGGAACAGTGGTGCATGTGGGAATTAATAATAAGTATGTAGGTTATATTGAAATTTCTGACAAAATCAGGACCGATGCCCATGCTAGTATAAAAGAACTGCGCCGCCTAGGAGTAGAAAAGATCATAATGTTAACTGGCGATAGAGAAGATACCGCCAAAATGGTAGCACGCAAATTAGATATTGATACATACTATGCAGAACTTTTACCAGAAAACAAGTTATCCATATTAGAAAATATTATTCATAAAAATAAAAGTAAAAGTAAAAGTAAAAGTAATTCCACAAATCAATCTTTATGTATGTTTGTAGGCGATGGAATTAACGATGCCCCCGTAATTGCTCGCGCTGATGTTGGTGTTTCAATGGGGAATATTGGTTCCGATACTGCAATTGAAATTTCAGATGTTGTTATTGTAAATGATTCGTTAGCAAAAATTCCTCAAGCAATTCGTATTGGCAAAAAAACACACAATATAGTTATTCAAAATGTAATTTTCTCATTTGCCGTTAAATTTGCCTTTGTAGCATTGGGAGCAGTTGGTGTGGCCACAATGTGGGAAGCAGTCTTTGCCGATATGGGAGTAACTTTAATCGCAATCTTTAATGCCATTAGAACCCAACGAAATGCCACCTCTATTTAATGGGTGCTGTCTGGGTGCCAGCACACTTTGTGAGCAGTAGTCTGGGTGCCAGCACACTTTGTGAGTTGTGCCGCTTAATAAATTAGGAAGTTGTTAACAGCACTAATTTTCATATACTAATTTATAACATCGAGAGTGAAATGAATTATGGCAGATCTAGTTTTAACACACTAGCATTTTGATCTCTTATTATATCTAAATCACGTCTGATCAATTTTTGTTTTAAAGCTAGATAATGTTCCTCTTTTATTAATTGATTTAACCACGATTTTACATCTTTATTTTCGAGATCTATATCCATCTCTAAAGTAATTTCTGGTGAACTGTTTGTAAAACTTGAATAAGGATATTTAAATCCGTCCTCAACAATATTTGCTCTCATAGGATTTTGAAAAATATAGCGATAGATGTTTATGTAGTAGCTTTGATATTTGATAATACTCCAATGATATCTTGGTCCAAACATTCTATTGCATAAATTAATTTCTTTTCTTAGTAATAAAGTAATAAAGAAAAATTTTTATTTAACTCATACATAAATTTATCAATATTTGATTCAGGAGTTTTAAGTAAAAAATGATAATGATTGTTCATTAAAAGGTAACAATTAATGATAACAGGATATTTGTTATATGCATTTTTCAGAGACTTGTTCCAAATAATCCAAACATTTTCGAGAGGAATTTGATACCACCATTTGTGATTAGATCTTGTGGTTACGTGGTAAGGAAATTGGTCTTGTCTTATTAAATTAATTCTTGGCATTCATTTTATGTATTTAAAAGAGAACGAAAAATCATTAATATTTTTGTTTATTAATTATTTTTTTCTTAGTCGAAAGATGCTTTGCAACTCAGAAAGTGTGCTGGCACTTCCTGGTGAAAGTTACTTCTTACAAACACATTCTTCTGCTTTCATATTACAACCGCTACAAACACCGTTCTCAATAGGTTTTCCACATTTATTGCATGGAGAACATCCGCATGTCTGGCACATAATAATCACCTCCTTTTTATTTTCTATTATCATTACTAAACTTGTAATCATACATTGTAAAAAAAATAATTTTTATGAATCGACAAAACCTAACTAACTAGAAAATCACTTAAGGAGACTGCACATGCTAAGGGCCTGTGAAATAATAAGCATAGATTTAATAGCGATTATACCACTCTAAAAATGTCCAGATGTTTGTTTCTGCATCTTCAGTAGCAGTATCTATTTCTGTGCTAATAATAAAGTTTTCTCCTATTTTTTTTCTAACTTCTACCGATCCTAAGGAACTAATCTCTTGGCCTTTCTGAGATCCTATAGTTATAGAGGTTTTAGAATCTAGTCTAATTTTGGCCGACATCGCTTTAGTCTCAGGATTATAACCAATAGATTCTATCGGAGTAGATGATAAAAAATAAAGAGAGGCCAAAGTTAGTGCCCCATCGGCGGCAGCAGCTTTAATACTAGTAACCGATTCTCCTTCCCCTTCGTTAAGCTCATTTATTTGTTTACCAAAAAATAACATGGACATAATATTATCTCTATCGAGAGGAGGATTGGAATCAAAGATAATTTTGGGCCGATCTATTGTACCGACTATACTCACTATAATAATATAGTCAGCATAAGGTACAACAATTTCACTATTAATCGGACTCTTGGAGATATTTGGTTTGAGAGTTAGTTTTAAAAAATTGAGTTTAGCATTTCTTTTAAATAGATCTATCTCGAAAGGGGCAATTTCAATCACTCCATCGGTAATCTTAGTATCTTTAATGTTCACGTTGATACTTATTGGTATGTTTTTTTTTGCTATAGTAGTAAAAAGTTTAATGGCATCTGGCCGGCTTGTGGAAATATTCAAGTTTATTTTAAAATTTTTAAAATTTGATGTTGTTTTAGTTTTAGTTTCAGCTTTAGCTTGATTTGCTTTTTGATCTTTTTGCTTACTGTGAATAATTCTTGTATCGGGAATAATTTTAACCGCCTGAGCGGATACAATATTCGGTAGCACAATACGAATATCTTCTAGATAAACTTTAGCGTTCAATTCT
>JADGAM010000192.1 GCA_015232015.1 Oligoflexia bacterium
TTACGCCTGTGGAAATGACGGCAATACAGAAAGTGGTTTTTCCTCTTTCTGTAACCAGCATCGATGAATCAGGAAGTAAACACCAAATAGTATCACTGGATAAGTTTGGATAAGTTTTATTGAACGGCTTAGAGTACATATTGATTATCGTGGGCAAAAAATAGGTCGTCAAATTAATGAATACCTAATCGATTATACAAAAGATTTACTTAAACAAAAAAAAATAAATAAAATTGCTCTGGCCTCTCACCTTAATAACAAAGAAAGTGTTTCTCTAGTTAAAAAACTTAACTTTAAATTAAAACAAGAAAATCTTGTACTCTGGAAAGAAGAGCTGGATCTAGGTCTGGATGCAGAATCGACACTTACTCTAAAAAATTTTTCATTTAAAAATTGGTCTTGTTCATTCGAGGAATTTACTAACTTAGAGTATATTAAAAGACGTAATAATTTAATAGATCTCTCATATGTATTTCAGCGGCCAACTTATAAACTTTATGAGGAGATTAAAAGCACAGATGGTTTTGTGGAGATAAATGGATATCGAGGAATTTTTAAATTAAAAGGCGACCCTTACTTTATCACTCTAGATGAAAGCTTTGAGGCCATTAATACTTTCACAAATTACTATCTATTAAAATTGAAATTAGAATCAGAATTAAAATTAGAAACACACAATAAACCAATATTTTCAACTTCACCAGTGACATCTTTAACGGAAATAAATCCCGCCATCATTCAGAGATTAAAAGAAGAAAAATACACCTCATGGAGTAATTGGCAAAAAGATTATTTATACTTTGTTTATGAAGAGATTTAAATGATCACCTAATAATGTTGATATATTATTTTACCTTTTGAATTTATTGTACACAGAAAAAAAGAGGAGGAAACCAGATGTGAGATCGCAATTATTGCTTTTTGACGGGCCCTTATTAATTTGCCGACAAGGAAGGGGCCAAACTACTGACCTTTGATTAATCCTTTTGGACGTTTTATAAATCCCTCAGCTATAAGGCCTTCTAATAAGAATTTGTCAATTTTATTCAAATCTTTTATCTTTTTACTTTGAACTTCTTGAAAAAAGAAATTCTTCGTAATATTTCCTTTACCATTTAATGCTGTTATTTTGTTAAAATATTGAATTGAATCTTTATCTGTAAAATTTTTTTGAACTACTTTTGTTGATGCTTTTAAATAAGCGCTTATTTTGACAATTTTATCAAGTCCATTATTAACTATAGCTACCTGAGTATCTAACATTTTTTCTTTTTTTCTTTTTTCTGCAAGTATTTTTTTTCGTTCTTTAGCTATTATTGCATTTATTTGAGCTATTTTTTCTCTCTCCTTTGCTATTTTTGCCTGCTCTATAGCTTGCTCTATAGCTATTTTTTCTTTCTCGCGAGCTATTCTTTCTTGCTTTAGGTGATCATCTAATTCTCTCTGTGTTACCGCTACTCTCATTAACAATTTTTCTTTGTTTGCTTTTTCTAGCAATTTTTCATTCAATAATTTCTGCATTAACTCTATTTTTGTATTTTTTGCCTTAATCTCACTTGATACATCTACACCTGCAAACTCAGAAGCAGCTCTAATAATTTTTTCTCGTTCTTTAATTAATCTTTGAAGTCTTCCTTCATACTGTTTAATGGCCATATTTATTTGCAAGAGTGATTGAGGATCATCTGCTAGCAAATTATCTTTTTCTATCAATTTGTTAAAAATTATAGTTTCAGCGCTTTTCTTTTTTTGATCTTCTTGTGCTTTTAATTTTGCTTGTTTTTTTTCTTCATCTATTATGGCAGTAATTTTTTTGGTTACAATATTATTATTCTGAACGCAAATATTTTTATTACTACTATGACGTTGGGAGGAGAGAGAGGGCCTCTCGCATTTTTCTAACCATATCATTTCGCCACCTATTTTATGCATACATTTCATTATTGGACCAGCGGCCAGATACCCATTATATTTGCTACCCCAACTATTTTGAACATCAAAAAAAGTTTTACAATATAATTTTCCATCAGCACCATTACAACATTTTCTAACAACATCCTTTATTACTATTGTATGATTTTGTTTATCACGATTTTGACATAGAATTGATACATAGGTCTTTGATGCCTTTGCTTTCAGTAATAGAGAAATAATATCGTTATCATCTCTGGCCTTAAAATAATTAATATTAAAATCAGGTAATCTCACTCCAAAACTATCAATGTCATGTTTTCGTAAATCTAAATCATCTTTTTTGAACATATCAGCATAAAATTGCGCTTGAGATCCAAATTCAACTAACTCCTCATTGATCAATTTATTTGTAACTTCTTCTGCATAATCGATAAGTTTTCCGGAAGCACCAAAATCAATTAAATCTCCTCTGTTGGCCTCACACTCTCTTATCAATGTCTTTCTTGATAGATTATAGTTTTGAAGTGATTCCAATCTTTTAAATATAAGGTATACGAAATCATCAGGATTTTTAATTTTCATTGCAGTTATATCACTCAAAACATCTCTAGATGCTGTTTGCCTACTAAATGTTCCTGTTACTATGCCAACTTTTCTAATCTCTGATAGGGCACTATATACATGTCCACCTTTACCCAATACCCCTTTTGATGCGTGTCTGATAATAGTTTGAGGCAATATATGAGCATTTAATTCAAGCAAATTTTGAGATTTTAAATGTTGCTCTAAAAGTGCGGTCGCTGAACAAGCATAACAAACAGAAAGATCACCCTGATATATGGAATCAAGGTTGATGCTTTGTTGTCTATTAAAAGCAGGAGGAGAACTGCTGCTTCCACTACTTAATTCGCCACTACTGCCTGCATCTGCGCACATCAAGGTACCTAGATCTTGAGGCATATAGATGTCCATTGGACTAGCACTTGTATTATAAGTATTATCTTCTTCTTCAATGCCTTTAAAAAAATCTAGGTTATCTATAGGTGGTACAGCAAAGACTAGGGGTATAGATAGAATCATAGTTGTTATTGTTATTATTGATAAGGTTATTTTTTTGGGCATATTTATCCCTTATTTAGTGAATTTACCGATTTACCGATTTACCGATAAAAGCTTATCGAAATGTTATGAATAATTAGTAAGTAAAATTGAAAAATATATTTTAATCTTTCTTTAAAAATTTTCCTACAACGACTATTGTGTTGAAATGTTGTCTAGGTGATTTTAATTTTAGGTCAGCAGGAGAAATCTTCTGCTACCCAAATTTAAAAAGAAATTATTTACCCCATTGATTTATTTGTAATTTGTAACTCAAGAAAGAAAACGATTATAGTATCCAAGCTCTACTTTGGGAAAATCCCGCCTCTTCAGCAGCATATGCTACAAACATAATTGTTCTACTTGAATAATAATTTTTTTCTAATAGTACTCTAAAAGTGGCCGCCTAAAACTAAAATTTCATTTGGTTTATCTTTTCCTTTTATGGTCATGATAATTGATGGTTGAGCAAATTGGTGTTTAAATTCAGAGACAGTAATTTCCAATAATTAATGTGTCTATTATCTTCAAAAATAAATTGTAAAAGATGATTTATTTTGATAAAAATTTTTCTTTTTCAATGTGCCAATTTAATAAATTCATTGTCCGTCTTCAACCTTTTTTCTGGAGAAACCAACTATGGTGAAAGCATTTAACAGCAATAGAAGTACTTATCGAAAAATAATCTATTTTTGTTTTTTATTTTTTTATTCATTTATCTTCTATCATCACTCTGTTTACTCTGTTGATATTGATATTGATATTGATATTAGTTATAGTGTTAGTGATGATTTTCCTGTGATATCAAATAAAATAGATTATGAACCTTTGGCACGTGATTTTTATGAATTTGAGAAAGGATTTATAGTCAAAAGAGTAAAATCGGTAATCGAAAGAGCAAATGAGATATTAGCAGCAGATATATCAATTCCATCCAAAATTTATTTAAATATTTTTTCTATCCATAATATAAATGCAGGCTATCAACCTGGAGTTGTACCAATGTTAGGTACAACTCCTCCTGAAAATTTTACCTTTGATGATTTTCTCAAAATAATGCCACCAGGAAATATAGAGATGATGGATGAAGAGGAGATGTTAGAAGTAAAAAAGGAATATAAAAAAGTTTTAGAAATGTTTAAACATGATAATGGACAAAAAATTCTTTTACCTATTACTTGGTCATATTCTTCTTTCCCTTTGAACGAAGAAGAATTTAAAAATTGTCAAGGGTCACAAGGTTTAAGAGATAAACTAAAACAAGCAGAAAGAAACAAAAAGCTAATATATTTTGATTCTGAGATCTATCGACAAATGATTACTCATGAATATGCTCATTGGATTTTTCAAATTAATATATTAGAAAAGTTAAGAAAAATGTTTTCTTATAGTACAATTGATCCGATGATGCTTTATGAGGAGTTAAATAATTATCAATTAAAGCATGCTGTAAATTTGGAAGAATTACTTTCTAATGTTGAAGAGATCCAAGAAAAACTTTCAAGTAGATTGTCAAATAGTGATCGCCAAATATTTAAAAATAAGTTACAGAAATTAAATGATCAACTAGAACCTCACAGATCTTTTATTGATCAGATTAATACGAAAGCATTGACTACGAATCTATTGTCCCAAATATCTTTAAAATATAACGAATTTTTTGCTGATTTAGTTTCAGCTCTTGATTCGGGCAATATGAAAGATCCAGTTACTCAGATGAATATAGAAGGATATGAATCCAAGTATAAAGATAATGAAGGTGTCTTCAGGTCTTTTTCAGAAGAATTAAATCCAGGAACAGTAGAAAATTTAGACAAATTATACCTTTCGTTGGCCAATGATCCTCATTTAACTATCACGGCCCCTAGAATTTTTTTAGCGTCATATATTAGAAAAGCACAAAGTAAAAGAGAAAAAAAAGAAATTATTTCTAAGGTTCTAGATGCTATATTAGAAGTAATGAAAGATAGACTAAATAATCTTAAGTATATAAAAGATTTTTCACTTGATGATTATCATGGAATACTTCTTATCCCTAATCTTACTAAGGACAATATAGAGCTACTTGATGCTTTAAAGAAACGTTTTGAGTAAAGGAGAAATAAAGCACCTACTTAAGGGCGGTCAAACAATAACGTTATTTTTGAAAAGTTGCCTAGATTTGTTTGTAATTTGTAACTCAAGAAAGAAAACGATTATAGTATCCAAGCTCTACTTTGGGAAAATCCCGCCTTAAAAGAGTTACAAGATTTTTTATTCCAATTGCATTTGAATCATTAAAATTAATCCGATCTAAATAATAATCAGGATCAATATTTAAGTTTCGAGTTTGAATCATGGATATTGGAAATGCCTCTAGAAAATTCATAAGCGATGTTACCTCCTCCTCAGAGTCAGTAAACCCAGGAAAGAAAAATAAATTAAGCGAGACATTGATTCCGGCATTTAATGCTATTTCAATTGATTTAATTACATCTGAAAAAGTGTAATTTTTAGGTCTGTAGTAAGGATTATAATATTTTTCACTAAGAGAGTTTAAGCTAACTCTAATTGAGTTAAGACCACTTTCAATCATCAACTTAACCATGTTAGGAAGAGACCCATTGGTATTTAAATTTATTGTACCACGCTCTGTTTTTTTACGAATAAGTTTTATAGATTCAGCTAAATCCTTAGCACGCATAAGAGGCTCACCTTCACAGCCTTGACCAAAGCTTGCAATGGGTGCAAGGTTTTTTTTATTTTGAAAGTGATGAGTAATTACCTCTGCAATTTCTTGTGAGGTAGGAGGAAAGCTAATTCTATTTTGGGAGGCCTTAATAGGAGAATTTTTTTGTTCTGAGAGGCAACCAAGGCAACCAGAGTTACATGAAGGTGTGGTTGGAATGGGTGCCTCATAACGACCTAGAAAAAAATTTCTAGCGCAAAGACATCGATACTCAGTAGAGCAATATGCTAATTGCTGTACTAAACGGTTTTTGGGATAAAGCTTTTTTATCTCTTTAATTTTTAAATTTAACTCAGGATCATTTTGATGAATCTGGGGATCAGAGCGTGGATCAGAGTCAATTCTTATGGCCGGAACCTTAAACACATTTTCTAGAGGATCAAAGACTACACCACTGTAACCCCAGAGTGAAAGAATGGGAGCATTTTTATTTTTGTGAAACGCCGGCAGATGTGTACGCAAATATCCTGAGCTAACAAAGGCGGATGCGGCCCAGGTATTTTTTAAAATTTTAAATTTATTGTTTTTGCTGTTTCCTTCTACGTTTTCTTTTTGAGAGTTAGAGCAAGAGGAAGAGTAGTAGATGGGATTGCGATCTGGTAATGAAAATAAAAAACTGCCAAAGGGTAGGGGGATTAAATCCTCTTTACTTACATCACTTGCTTTACAAAATGAGCGCCCTTGACGAAAAGCTGCTAGAAAATGCGGATGATCGTAGACATTATTTTTACCATCACAATAGACAAGGTTCATTTGATTGTTTATTTGATTGTTCATTTGATTGTTCACTTGATTGTTCGTTTGCTGAACAATAGAACAATTATTTTGCTAATTCAAGTACGTAAGCGATGGCCAGTTTTGCAAATTTAACACTGTGATCAGCTCTGTTATTGGTAACACTTAATAAATCATTTTCAGAGTGAATATTTGGATTATATTCTTCGGCGGTTGATTCAAATGGTAGGCTGGCAGGGTAACCATTTGCTGTCCAAGAGGCATGATCAGAGCAGCCGTAACCACATGCTGATTGACCCCATGAAACTTTTACGTAGTTATCAATAAGTGTTCCAATAAAAGTATTTTGACGAACATTGGTGTTATCTGAAATTAAGTAAATATCTTTTTCGGAGCCTTTATAGTTTGTCATATCTAGTTGCATGACTCCTATAATGTTTAAATTCTTTTTCTTGCAATCATTGGCCACATCTTTTGAACCAAGAAGTCCCGCCTCTTCAGCAGCATATGCTATAAACATAATTGTTCTACTTGGATAATAATTTTTTTCTAATAGTACTCTAATTGTTTCGGTTATTACTGAAATTCCTGAGGCATTATCATCTGCTCCTGGAGCACGATTATTTGCTCCTCCAAAATACCCAGCAATAGAATCAAAGTGGCCGCCTAAAACTAAAATCTCATTTGGTTTATCTTTTCCTTTTATGGTCATGATAATTGATGGTTGAGCAAATTGGTGTTTAAATTCAGAAACAGTAATATCTGCTCGGCCATTAGCGAGTGTGCTCCACTTATTTTTTATCCACCCAGCGGACTGAGTTCCCCAGGTAGATTTGTAATATCTGTTAAAGAAATCAGAGAGGTTTTTTATAGTGTCTACTATATTGCTCTCCTTAATTTCAGCGATAAATTGTGGTATCAATGCTTCTTGAGTTAGAGTGTAATCGACAGAAGGTGGAATAAATTGTTGTGACTCATTTATGCTATCTTTATTTAAAAAATTACGGGCCTCATTAATAGTATAGTGAGTGATAAAACCTTGAAGTTTAGGATTTTTATGTTTTAAGTAGGATAAAGTGTCTATGTAGGCGGAGTCGATTTTAATAAGAGTAATGCCTGTCTTGTAATTTTCCCCCTCATAGCTCATTGGAACATTTCCTTGATATTTAGCATTTTTGTATAGATCATTTGTCAGAGTAACCCAAAACTCTTCTGCATGAAGAGAGGAAATTGAAGTTGAAAAAATAGTGAAAAAGAGAGTACTAATAATTAAATAAAACATTTTTGCTCCTTTAAAAATTTAAAGAATTTTAAAATATAATAATTTTAAAATACAAAAACTTTAAAATATTTTATGTAATTTATATTTTAACTCAATTAATGAGATAAAGAAGAGAGGTAATATTTTATTAGATTTTTATCTGACAATTTTTGTAACTAATTTGATACTTTTAATATGCCATCTAATACACTATTTAAGTTGCGAATATCGGCCTTTCCTAGTTGAGTAGTGGCACCAACTGTTTGACATTTAGACCTCATTTGTTCATCAATAAGAGAGGAAAACATTACTACAGGAACATTACCCCAATTCAATTCATTTCTGATTTTTTTACATAAAGTAAGTCCATCCATTTGAGGCCTCAATTAATTTTACTAGGGTAGCAAAGCCGTATTTTTTTTTAAATAAATCTATTCTAAATTCTCCATAATCTCCAGGCCACACTCCTCTAACAAAAAAAACTTTTCCATCAGTATGTTCAA
>JADGAM010000193.1 GCA_015232015.1 Oligoflexia bacterium
CATCAATCAAAAGCAATTCTTTATTCTTAAAGAAATCAGGAACATTTGCTCCTTCTCCTTCTCCTTCTCCTCTTCCTACTACTACTCCAACTCTAAAAGTAGTTAACATCAGTATAAAAACGAAAAAATATATATATGCCTTCATGAAAAACTGCTTCGGATTTTTTTACTTATCCAAAGAGTTTTTCTTAAAGGTTTTTAAATGGTAGGAAAAGTTTACAATTTTTACAATTTTACAATTTTTTAATACGTAAGTTTATTACCTTAAACTCATCTACTCCACTT
Organism: Oligoflexia bacterium; assembly: GCA_015232015.1. Classification (GTDB taxonomy): domain Bacteria; phylum Bdellovibrionota; class Bacteriovoracia; order Bacteriovoracales; family Bacteriovoracaceae; genus JADFZW01. The sequence goes on from JADGAM010000193.1 coordinate 286, forward strand.
GCGATATTAATATCTTCAAATTGATAGTAGTTAACTCCCGCAATCTTATTGCTTGTATTTATATTTGTATTAACACTATTTAAATCACAAGGTAATTGTCCATCAGCAATCTTTACTCTCACTCCGTAACAACCTTTTGCAAGAGAGATCTTTGTCATGCGAATATCTTTTGGCAATGTAATCCAATACCTAACATCAGCTCTCTCAGTTAATGCAATTCCTTTTGAGAGGGCAATATATTGTAAAACAGCTGCATTCCTAGCAATGAAATCAGAAGAACTTTTAGAAGAAATCATCTTATATGTTCCATAAGCAGAAAGTATCGCTAACAAATGTTTGGATCCCATGCGCACACCAGTTTTTACATATCTTATGGCCGAATCCTCATCAACTGCTTCCTCTGCGATATCTCCTAATGGATTTAAAATTGGAAGCGTAGAGGTCTTTACAATTGTTCCTTTTGATTTATCGTAAATTTCTACACAGGCCCTTTTATTAGTGGGAGTATTTATTACTTTTGGAAGTTCAAAACTAAAACCAATGTGAGTTGCAGCTAATTTACCAACTTCTACGCCAATGGTAGCTCCTGGAGAAAGCCAATCACCATCTTTAGGAACAAGACCTAAGATATTGGCCGCAAAGTAACCGAGCGCTGTGGAACCAATAGACATGGCCATTTTCCTTTTTTCAGGATCTTCAATTCCCCCTACAGCACCCTCTAGACCAAAGTTATATTTTTTGGAAATTTTTTCAGGTATCATTCCTAGTTGTAAAATAATTGCTACAGTTGCCTCTTTTGATTCTTTTGTCTTAGAAATATTTTGTTCTAAAAAATCTACCAACTCTTTTTGAAAATCAGTTGCTAGAACATAATCAGATCTTACCTTCTCAACATCCATACTTGGAAGAGCATCAAAATCTTTTTTAAACTTAACAAAATTTCTATTGAATGTTGGGTAGGCATTATAATTTTTTAGCATTAAATCTTTTGCATCTTTTAAGAGTTGATTGGCAATTTGCAGGTCTGAAGGTGTCTGGTAGCTCTCATGCACGAATGAACCAAATACTTTTGCCAGCATATCATTTTTAAATACACTTTTTCCTTCACGGCCATCTCTCCAAGAAGAGAGTAATGAATCCCAAGCTAAAATCTGTGCTCTGGCCCTGTTAAGATACTCTCTCTTCTCCTTAGCGCTTAAGATTTTTTTAGGAATTACTTTGCTTAACTCTCCTTTAGGAGTGGAAGTGTTGGCCACGAGAGATGGCGGTGCCTCCTCTTCGTAGAGGTGTTCTTCAATTTCTCCATTTTGATAGATGAGAAAATTATTAAGTGTTAAATAAAAGTGAATTAGTGAACGCTCATAAAATGCCCCATAATAGTTGTCATAGGTATCATTAGTAAGCATACTCTGAGCTGATTTCGAGATACTTTTGGTAAACAAACGCTGACTGATATCATTAGCAGCATTAAAGTGTGCATTCGATGAAAAATACTTTCCTTGTGCATGAAGAATTAAACCCTTTTCTAAAAAGTAAAGAAGTTTTGAACGCTCTTCACTTAAAGGAATTAACTCCGCTACAGTTTTATTTGCCTCTTCATATTTGCTATCAAAAAAAAGCTCTCTTAATTGTTTTTGTTTTTTTGTATCGACAGAAGAACAACTAGCAGTTAAGAAAGCAAATAAAAATAAAATTAAAACCAAAATTAATTTACTTTTATTCATCACCAGCCACTACCTTTTTGTACAGAGTATTTATCTAACTTAGTACGAGCACGCATAATCTCTTCAGCAGTTTCAATATCTGTAACTCTAATATTAACAGAGTATTGTTTAATAGTTTTACCATCTCTGGTCTCTGGTTTCATATATACTGAACCAAAAATCATTATATCAGCACCAGTTTGTTTTCCAATTCTTTTGGCAGTAGCAGGATCAACCATTCCATCATTTTGATAGGTAATTTCTTTTAAGATATGTCCTCTGGCAGCGGCATCGATTAATTTAAAATCACCAGCAGCAGATAGTTCATTTAATAATTCATCATTCAAATCTGCAATTGGGAAATATGCTTCAGCAGTATTATTTTGTACTTCACCAATAAATAGCTTAGGAGGTTTTCCACCTCTTTGGGCCATAAATCTTCTCATGCCTTTGTGATCTTGCATCTGTTGTAAGATCTCTTTTATTGCAATGGTTGTATCTTTTGATACCCACTTATCAGTAATCTCCATTGCTTTGTCGTCTGATTTTTGAGCATCAACTCTCTCTGCTTTAAAACTTGAACAACTAATTAACGAAAAAGTTAACAATAATGATGAAACTATTAATAATAAATTTTTACAAAATCTCATATGTTTTTTCTCCTTGAAATAAATAATTTCAAATTTTAGATTTTAGATTTTAAAATTTAGATCAATCCTTGTTTTGCCTTATCAAAATTTTCTGAAACATCTTTTAACGCCTTTTTAACATTATCTTTTGTTTGTGGATCATCTACCTTTTTAAGCACATGATTGGCAGCTTCTTCTACTGCTTGTTTTACTCTCTCTCTTTCAATTCTAATAAGTGCTGCACATGTGTAACCAATGTAATCTCGTTTAGCACCTTTACTCTGTAAATATTGTCTCTTTTCCCAATATGTTTTAAAAACTTGTGCCCCATGAATTAAGGCCTTAGTTTTTTCTGCTAAAGTAACTTCAATAAACTCTCTAAGTCCTCTTGTATCTGGATTATTAGGATCAATACTGGCCGAACCTTCTTTAGAACTTCCAATTTGCTTTTCAATAAATGTTGCGATTTCAGAGGCAATATCAGCGCGAGCATTGGTCTTTGCTAAATCGCAGGCAGTCTCTCTATCAACTTTAGGAGTAGTTTCAAATGCAAAAAAACGATATTGATCTGATTCTTTTTGCTCTTTTCCCCAATCCATTGCATCGGCGATCCATCCTGGCCTAATGGTATCACTAGCATCTCTTACTTCAAAATCTTTTTGAATATTTTTATTTTCTACCTCAGTCCTCTTTGATGGAGATGAGCTTGAACAACCCGACACTACTACCATTAATAAGGTTATTAAAAACGATACAACCAAAAAAAAGGTAATCTTTTTTTTACTCTTAAGAAAATTTAAGTTTTGTACTCTCATAAAATCCATCCTTTATTCTACAGTTAATATTTCCCATTCTTTAATTAAAAAAGCTCGTAGTTCAATTATTGCTTTCTCATAACAATGCTCAAAACTTCGACCATCTGTACTTACAGTGTGTTCTGTAACATGAACTTTTTCACCTTTTGAGTTTTGAAAATTAAGTGCCATATGAAATTTAAAACGCTTAAAACCATCTACATTTAAAAACTGTTCCTCTGTTTCAAATTTTCCCTTTAAACGTAGTATAGTGGTAGTTGCGGCATTTTCTTTGCTAGCATTTTCTTTATCTTTATCTTTATCTTTAATTACTTTATAATCGTTTTCAACTAACAACTTCGAAATAAGCGCAGATAGATCTTTAAGGCCTGTTTGTTTTTTATCGTATAAAATTTCTACTGAAATGTTTTTAGAGACCTCTTCTTTTTTCTTATTTACCATCTCATAAGTAACAACTTTTGGATGTTCTTTCCCTCGTAAAAATTGATATCTTAAATTTATCTCTTCTCTTAGATTGTATAATTTCAAAAGTTCTTTGTAAGCACCTCTGCCCTTTTGTTTTAAAATTACTTGCATCTTCTCATCCATAGAATCCATTTTTTGTTGTAGATCTTTTTGCATTTGCATTTTATCTAAAACTGCATAAGCATAGATAGCATCTTTATCTTCATATTTTTTCTTAATCACCACTCCTTGTAAAATACTATCGGTGATCTCTTGAATTTGATTATTGTACGTTTCATCCACTCTCGCATCAGCACCCTCTGTCGCTGTTCCAGTTCTATTTTCAGAGGTAAATTTATTATAATTGGTTTTACTTTGAATTTTACTCTCAAATATTAAAGAGATTGCTTTCCTAGCATTGGCCTCTGCCATCATCCCTCCAATTCCCTCGCCTACAGCGCACAATTCTCGCAAGTTATCACATTCATCAAGAGGATTATTAATCCATGAAGGTTTGTTGCCAGTAAAATTTTTATCTCCTGACTTATTATTGCTACTGCTATTATTATTATTATTATTATTATTCTGCGTTTGTTCTGCTGAAACCAAAAGGCCACATCCTGTGAATAAAAAAACTAAAATAATTATTTTTAAAAATTCGAACATAATGTTTAAACAACTCCTGAAGTTTTTATGAACAATATTTAATATATACAATACCACCATCATTTTCAAAAAGTTACTAACTATGAGAATGAAAAATTTTAAAAAATTATAAATTAGTAGATAAAAGTGGACAAATTTCCAAGGACATCTATATACATATATGCACATAAGATACATGAGCAAAATAGTTTATAATTTACATTTTATAATTTCATATTTAAAGTAATGAACTTCTACTATCAAACTATATTACATTACCAACAAGGAGTATTTGTTATGAAACATCAACTACCTGAACTTCCTTACTCTAAGTCAGCTCTCTCTCCATCTATCTCCTCAGAAACAATTGATTTTCACTATGGAAAACATCATCAAACCTATGTTGATAATTTAAACAAACTTATTATAGGAACCAAGTTTGAAGAAATGAATCTTGAAAGCATTGTTAAACAATCAGAAGGTGGCATCTTCAATAATGCCGCACAGGTTTGGAATCATACATTTTATTGGAATTCACTTTCTCCTCATTCGAAAAATCGACCTACTCTCTCTGGAAAATTGGAATCGGCCTTAAACCAAACATTTGGAAGCTTCGACGCTTTTAAAGAAAAATTCAATAATACAGCACTTGCAACCTTCGGTTCTGGTTGGACATGGCTTGTAAAAAACAATAATTCTGGTCAACTTGAAATTATAAGTACCTCCAATGCACAAACACCTCTAACAGATAATTCAAAGAAGGCATTGCTTACTTGCGATGTTTGGGAGCACGCTTATTATATTGATTATAGAAATTCTAGAGCGAAATATTTAGAAAACTTCTGGCAAATTATTAATTTTGATTTTGCTGAAAAAAATTATTTATAAAATACTATCTACATATCATCATATCATCTATATATCATCTATACGGAACTACTCCTAGTAACGGAACCCCCATCATAAAACCTCTAAAGCCTCCATTGTTCAAAGGATAAAAAGTACCAGGAGCACCACTTAAATATGAAACACCTAGCATCCCAGGAAAACCTGTATTTAATAATTGATTTCTATATGGAAAAGAGGTCGCTGGCGAAGTAGCTCCATTAATCAATGAAAAAGCATCTCCATAGGTGGCACCTGCACCCATCATCATTGGAGCAATTGGGCCAAAACCACTACCACCACCATTATCTTTTTTCTTGCCATATATTGCTTCATCCCTTTGCGTTAATCCATTTCCTTCTGTGTTTCCCGAATTCGACGTTTTTGCTCCTTTTTCTCCTCTATCTTCAACACCAGAATCAGCAGCAATAGCAATCTTTCTCATATCTTTGGCCTTTTCTGATAATCGATCCACATCATCTTTATCGGGGCAAGATTTAGTTCTTTCTTCTTCTTTATCATCTTGATCAACTTTATTATCTTTATCAACTTTATCAACTTTATCAACATCGTTTTTATCTGCGACTTTGGCCTTATCTCCTTCTTCTTCTTTCTTTTTCGTTTCTTTCTTCAATAAAAAACTTTCTACTCTACTATCAGTACTAATTTTATAAATATCATGTACATCAACATTATTATTATCAGTATTATAAATCATATAATGACCATTATTTTTATCTCTTTCTATCGCAGGCACTCCACCACCTAATGTTGGAGGAGTGATCGCAACCTTTTTTAATCTACCAAGTGTTACTAATGGTCTAACACCTGCTCCTATCTCCTTCTTCGCTAATTGAGCATCATAATATCCACTTGTTCCACTTGCAATCACTTCTAAATCAACACTCTCATCTGCCACTGAAGTGGCCGCTCCAGCACATTTAATTTTTTTACCACCAATAGTTTTAACCATTTCTGATTGAGGATTATCAAAACTTACTTCCGGCATTCCCTTAAATAAATTTTTTAACTCCTGCACTCTGTCCAAACTTTTAGCTCCGGGAAGCCTGTCATTTTCTATACTCTCAACAATCTTAGTCGGATTAAACGATAGATTAATTCCTCCACTAAAAGAATTTTGTTTTAAAATAGCAGCGATTTCTGCAACTCTCTCCTTAACCTTGGCAAAATCAGATTTTTTTATTGTATCCTCCTCTAATAAATCACCACTTAAAATCACATCAGTGACTCCTAATTTTTTCATATCCTTTAAAATTATATCCAAACTCTCAGTGTTACCTGCAACATTCCCAATTATACCTACTTTCTTACCTCCATCGGCCCATACTTCAATGTGCGTCTGCAAAATAAATTGGAAAATAAAAGTAGCTAATAACAAAAAAAACAATAGCAATAATGGGATACCCCTTTCTCTCTTATCTCTCTTATCTCTCTTATTTTTATTTAAATTAACCACACTCTCCCTCCCATACTTATTTACAATATTTACAATTTTACAAATTATATCTTAACATCTTATCGTCATAAATTTTCTACTAGATTACTACTTTCGCATAATTTGCCTAATTTATAAAAGATACGTTAAAAACACTCCAAAGATATTTGAATGCTAGCATGGATGCGAGCATGAATACTGGCAATGAATATTGCTAGCAATGAAGATTGACACTTTTTGCTTAATATATAAGTATAGTTTAAATAGCTTTTGTTTATTTTTGTTTGCGCGGGAATAGCTCAGATGGATAGAGTAGTTGGCTTCGAACCAATTGGTCGGGGGTTCAATTCCCTCTTCCCGTGCCATTTTAAAATTTTAAAAATTAAAAATTAAAACTAAAATTAATTAGGAAGAAAATGGATCCAATTTATTTGATAAAAGAGTTCATTGAAATAATTCTGCACTTAGATCAACATCTTGCAATTATTACTTCTCAATATGGTCAATGGACATATTTAATTTTATTCATAATCGTGTTTTGCGAAACTGGACTTGTAGTAACCCCTTTTCTTCCTGGAGATTCTCTTCTCTTTGCAGCGGGAGCAATCGCTGCTTCCAGCAATGGAAATATAGTACCTCAATATATTGCCGCTATCTTAGTTGCAGCTGCTCTCCTAGGTGATAATGTTAATTATTGGGCTGGACGATACTTTGGACCAAAGGTTTTTCATAGGGAAAAATCCCTATTTTTAAATAAAAAACATTTAGATCGCACACATCTCTTCTATGAACGCCATGGTGGTAAAACCGTTATCATAGCTCGCTTTATGCCCATCATTCGCACCTTTGCTCCATTCGTAGCGGGCATTGGTAAAATGAGTTACCTTCGCTTTATTTCATTTTCCATCTTTGGGGCATTATTTTGGGTAATTTCGCTTGTGGGAGCTGGTTTCTTCTTTGGAAACATTCCCATCGTAAAGAAAAATTTCTCTATCGTTATTATGGTCATAATTATTATCTCTGTTCTTCCAATAATGATTAGCTTTATTAACAGCAAGCTAATTCCAAATAAATAGTTATCACCTTTCACATACATCTAAGGCTCTACGTTTGATTTTTGTGAAAGGTGATAACTATTTATTTGGAAGGAAACTGCAAAATGCAATCTGAAACTCAGCCACTAAATTTGTTATCTAAATTATTTTTATCATCCATTGTTGCGTGGTTGCAAGGTAAAAATACAAATCTTAAATTAAAAGGTAATCCACACGAGATTGAAATCATTAAAGATGCACTAATAGCATCTAAAGATTTTCAAGCGGAATTGGAAAAACCAAAAAATACTATC
>JADGAM010000194.1 GCA_015232015.1 Oligoflexia bacterium
AAATTTGTAACAGTTTGGCAGACGCCATTAATTGCCACCGAGTCACCAAGTGAAAGTAATTTTAGAACGGATTTGCTTTGGATTTTGACCGATTTCCCACTTGGGATACTATGTATTCCTGTGACGACACCTAGTTCTTTAACTATGCCCGTAAACATTTTTAAAACGCCTCTAGTTAATAAATTTGAGTAAGAAATCAAAGAATCATCAAGTCACATAAGTAATATTTGATGGTCAGATTAGAGAGCAATACAACATAATTGAGTGATAACGCAAGAGTTTTTTATTATGATTTTTATACGATTTTATTATGATTATTTTATTATGATTATAGACAAGTTTGATATTTTAAATGGAAAGTAATTCCTGAAGTAATATCAACGCTATCAATTGTTAGCATTGTGGTCTCGTTAAGAGAGTTAGTTTTAGCAGTGATATTTGTATTTGTTCTTAAAATTACATCTTCACCACAATTAGACCATACATCGATAGTGCCAGCTAGATTATCAGTAACTGTAAAATCATCGCTAAACCCTGGAACAAACGATCTACTTAAAGTTATTCCTTGAGAACCAGCGAAGAAATACTCAACACTTAATTTACCTTCAGCGCTAGGAATACCATTTAGTGGTATCTCGGCATGTCCTCTATAATCTAACTTATAAACAGATACACTATATCCATTTGGAACATGTACAGGAATAGAGAGGGCACACTCTTTTCTCTCTAATGCTACGGCACTACCAACTCCTGCTGTTACACTAAATTGGTCGAAAAGAACGCTTAAACTTTTATTATCTGGAGCAAGAACTGTTGATAAACTTCCTGTTGGACACCCTGATCCTGAGTAAGTAGGTTCTCCTAGAGATATCTCTCCCGTCCCTTGGTCAACTACTGCAATTGAATATGAAGCTGAGGTCGCCGTTTGTGATTTATCATCAGTTACAGTAACAGAAGCATAAAATGTTCCAGCAGTATTATAAACGTGAGAAATTTTTGAATTGGTTGAGATTTCGCTTGAACCATCACCAAAATTAAAGTTGTAACTAACTATTGTTCCATTTGGTGAGTAAGATCTACTAGCATCTAGTTCAATTGATAAAGGAGCTATTCCATCTGTAATACTAACTTTTAAGGAGGCCACAGGAGTATTACTGTTGGGATTTTTTTTACATGAAATTAAAGAACCAAACATTAAAAGAGAAAAAGTAAGAATAATAAACTTAGCAAACATTTTGTTAGTCATAAGATCCCCTCATTAAAAAAAAAATTATTGAGGAGGTATTTTAACACCAATAAAATTTATTTAATAAATATTTTTTTTAGATTTAATTTTAAAAATGTTTTTGTATTTAAAATATAGCTCATCTATTGGAATTGTTAGAAAAATAAAAAAAATAGTAAATATTTTTTTAAAATGTGTTTAATGTAAATTTGAACGGTGAAACTAAAATGGAACTAAAGTGCCAACTGCAGTTGGCACTTTTACTGAATTTTTACTGAATTCTATTTAAATTACATTTTTTTATTATTTTTCCTAAGATGGTGATTACTACTATGTATACTCATTTTTAAAATAAAATGGTTTTACAAGGATGCCAAAATAAATAGTCATTACAATTTTATAATAACTTAAGATCAATTCACCTAACTAGTTAAAATAAAAAAATAAATTAAAAGAAATAATAAAAAAACAAATGGTGAATTTTTTATTGTGCTATTCTGCAAATATTAAAATAAACAATTAAAAATGAATTAAAAATGAATTAAGAAAGATAAATTAAAGGTGGCCTGCTAAAAACAATAAAAATAGAAGAGAGATTGCAGTATGAAAAGTTTTGATGAAATTAAATCAGCACTATCCGAAACACAAAGATATATCAAATTAACTAGGGCATTGATAATAAGTAGGGTTTTAAATGGTCTTAGTGATTTAGATAAAGAACAAAGAACAAGGATGAATGATCAGTTAAATGAGATAAAAAAAGATTTAGGCATGAGTAACAGTGAGTTTAATAAGGCCATTTCTGATTTAGAACAAAAACATGATCAAGAATATCTTAGAAGAGCATCTGATAATCAAAATAAAAATAAAGACACAAAAGACTTATCTAATTCAAGCAATTCAAGTGCAGATAGTAAAAACAACAATGATGAGGCAAAGAAAGAAAAAGAAGAGGTTGTAATTGATCCTGCTGTTAGTTCAACAGTAATTAGTAAAAAAGCGTATTGCCTAAATAAAAAATGTAGAAATAAATTTACCGTAAATATTATTCCTTCAGTTCCCGTTAATAACAAATGTTCTATTTGTGGAAGTGATTCCGCACTTCTTTTAGAGATTGAAAAATAAGAATAAATTAAAAATCTAATTTAAAAATCATAGATTAAAAATCTACATAGATTAAAAATCTACTAAAGTTTTTTACTTTTTCCCCCGATCAAAATATTGTGTACTAGAGCACACATTCTTTTTAGTTCTTCTTTACAGAGGAAAAAATTATGTTAAGAAGCTTTTCTGAGTTTAAGTTTTATCAGTCTTTTAGAGTGCCTGTAGAGGAAGCAGATGAGATTAGATTTTTAGTAGAGATTACCAATGAAAATGGTGATTCTGAGTATATTGAAGATGCTAAATTAGTAGATGTGAGCGTTAATGGAGTGGGATTTACTACTAAAAGAAGATTAGCAGTAGATGATGATTTAAGAATTTCCATTCATTTTAAAAGAGTTCATTTGGATTTAGATTCAAGAATAGTTCGTGCTTTTAGTAGTGGGGTGAATGAAGATATGGCCTTGCTATATGGAGCGGAATTTGAAGAGGAGGGTAATGAAGAAATTAGAAAATTTTTAGAGCTATATATTCATAGTTTTTCTCCAGATAGATTAAAAGATTCTATGGTAGAGATGGCATTAACCAATCGTTATTCAAGTGCAGCTGAAGGTCTAGAGATGTTTTCGCTTTTAATTTCTCTTTTTAAAGATATGACAGACTTTGCTGAAAAGAGTGATTTTGTAGAGAATGTTTTGGAAGAGGTAACTAGAGCGATGAATGCTCAGCGATCATTAGTGTTTTTGGTTAATCCTGAGACTAATGAATTAGAGTTATATGCAGCTTATGGAATGGAAAAGAAATTATTGAAATTTGACTATCGTAAGGGTATTGCAGGTTCTGTATTTACTACGGGCGTGGCAATAAATTTGGATGCATTAAGTGATTCTTCTAGGATGTCTCCAGAGTTAGATGCATTGATTGGACATAAAACAAAATCTATAATTTGTAATCCTATTACCAATAGAGAAGATAAAGTAATTGGGGTAGTAGAAGTAATTAACAAGAGAAACGATGAGCGATTTAATACTGAAGATGAAAAAACTATGAAAGTAGTATCGCTTGTATTTTCATCTGTATTTCACAATTATAATCCAATTTCAAATGAATCTACTATAAGAAAATTTAGTGGTCCAAGTGATAGACAACATGTGATGATTGGAAAATCTAAAGCAATTGTTAATTTGAGAAACTCAATTGTTCGTTTAAAAGATTTAGACAGTCCAGTATATATAAATGGAGAAACAGGAGTAGGAAAAACATTATTATCACGCATAATCCATTATGAAGGTAAAAGAGGTCTAAATCCTTACTTCGAAATAAATTGTGGTGGTCATGATGAGTCCTATATAGAAAAAATGCTTTTTGGTATTCCCGGTGTTGAGCCATCAAAAATAGATGTTTGCCAAAATGGTAGTTTACTAATTCATGAAATTCATAATCTTTCATTTAATTTTCAGCAAAGACTCCTAGAGATTTTCGAAAAAGGAGTTCTTCCCAGTTCCACTAAAAATGAATTAATTGATATTAGAATAATTGTTAGCTCTACAAAAAATTTAGAAAAGTTAGTGGCCGAAGGTAGATTTAATAGAGCTTTATATGAAATTTTAACCAAATCTTTTATTTATATTCCTCCTCTAAGAAAAAGAGATGATGACATTAAAGATTTAATTAATTATTTCTTAAAAATTGAATGCAAGGCCCATGGATTATTATTAAAAAGTTTTGCTCCCTCGGTTATGAAGTTATTTTTAGAGTATGAATGGCCAGGTAATGTTAAGGAACTTAGAAGTTGTATAGAGCGATCTGTGGTTTATAATCCTAAATCACATGTAATAAGTAATGTAAATAACATGTCAACCCCTCTGTTTGATAACAGTAAGGTTGGACAACGTATGTTCGAAGATATTCCTTTTGCCTCTGATTCTAGTATAGTTTTAAAAGACAGATTATCAGTTATAGAGAGACAAATCATAATGACGGAGATTAAACGTAACAATGGTAATAAATCGAAGGCGGCCAGAGAGATGGGAATTAGTAGAGAGGCGCTTCGTAAGAAATTAATGCTAAGTCAGGAAATACTAGATGCGCTAGATGGATATAAATCACAAAAAGAGCAAGCTGATAAAGAAAAAGAAGCAGCATAAATTTCCTTATTTATTATTCTATAGACGCACTCATTCATTAAACACTGTCACTTTTCAAAGAGCTCCTAATCAACTATTTATTATTTATTGTTTATCCTAAATCATAAGATATGGAATAAGATGTGGAATAAAATGTAGAATAAATGTTAGATAAATTTATCTAGGAGAGAGAATATGTTTAAACGGATTTTGTTTGGTACGGATGGAGTGAGAGGTAAAGCAAATATCTATCCTATGACAGGTGAAGTTGCCATGGCCTTAGGTCGAGCAGTAACTTCATATTTTCAGCGATTCAAAAAAAATTACAGACCAATGATAGTGATCGGTAAAGATACCAGATTAAGCTGTTATATGCTTGAGCAGGCCTTTTCTGCAGGAGTTTGTTCTCAAGGTGGAAGGGCAGTATTAACAGGGCCGCTTCCTACTCCTGGAGTTGCTTTTGTAGTTGAATCTATGAGAGCAGACGCAGGAGTGATGATTTCAGCTTCTCATAATGAATTTTCGGATAATGGAATAAAAATTTTTGATAGCAAAGGTCACAAATTACCTGATGAAGTTGAGATACAATTAGAGGAAATGGTATTAAATCCCTCTACAATTGAACAAAAGTTGGATGAAGAATTAGGGAATACAAAACGTTTAGATGAGGTGATTGGTAGATATATTGTTCATGCTAAATCAGCATTTGATCCAAATAAAAGTTTAGAGGGAATGAGATTAGTTGTAGATTGTGCTCATGGGGCCGCATACAAAGTTGCTCCTATGGTTTTTTCAGAGCTAGGCGCAGAAGTTTTAGTATTAGGTGCATCTCCAAATGGAATAAATATCAATGAAAATACCGGAGCAATGTTTCCTGATGCCTGCGCTGAAAAAGTTATTCGATATCGTGCCGATTTAGGGATATGTTTAGATGGAGACGCCGATAGAATTGTGATGGTTGATCATTTAGGAAATGTTGTTAATGGAGATAAAATAATTGGGATTTGTGCTAAATTTTTAAGAGACAAAGGAGAGTTATTGGCCAATCAAGAAATTGTAGGGACAATAATGTCAAATATTGGTTTAGAACATTACCTTGCACCACTAGGACTAAAGCTAGCTCGTACTAAAGTGGGAGATCGTTATATTATAGAGCATATGTTAAAAACGGGCGCTAGCTTCGGAGGTGAACCTTCTGGGCATATTATTTTCAAAAATTATTCTACAACCGGTGATGGAATCATTTCCGCCTTAAAAATAATTGAGTGTATGAGTTACTATAGAGAAACACTTCATGATCTTGTCTCTGAAGTAGTGTTATATCCGCAAATTCTAAAAAATGTTGCTGTAAAATCAAAGACACCGCTAGAAAATGTACCAAGAATTGTTGAGGCCCAAGAAAAGGCATTGCAAGATTTGGAAGGTAGAGGCAGAGTTGTTCTTCGTTACTCGGGAACTAGCCTATTAGTTCGCTTGATGGTAGAGGGCGAGGAGATGGAGAAGGTAAATATGATTAGTAAGGAGTTAGAACAGGTGTTAGTGGAGGAATTAATTTAAATGTAACTGGTCAGGTCCCTGGTAAATTTTGATCCATTTCCCTCGTCATTCGTGCGGCTTGCAGAAAGCAAGCCTCCTCTTTCCTCTGGAACTGAATCAAAATTTCCTCAGGGCCTTGACCAGTTACCAAAACTCGCTGACTTACATTTAAACAAAAAGGGGTTTTTTTATGATTCGTTTAGGAGTAAATATAGATCATGTCGCAACTATTAGACAAGCAAGAGGTGAAGAGTACCCGAGCTTAGTGGCCGCTGCTAGAGTAGCGTTTCAAAATGGTGCTGACCAAATAACAATTCATTTACGAGAAGATAGAAGACACATTCAAGATACAGATGTCTCGGCGGTAAAACTTGTTACTAGAGAGTTTTCCAAACAACTTAATCTAGAAATGGGTTGTAACGATGATATCATAAGAGTGGCCATAGATAGTAAACCTGACTGGGTTTGCTTAGTTCCTGAAAATCGTCAAGAGAGAACTACCGAAGGTGGATTAAATCTATTAGATGCAAAAAATTTTTCACATATAAAAGATTCAATTATAAGGCTAAAAGAAGGAGTGCCATCTCTTAAGGTTTCCTTATTTTTGGAATCCAATTTAGAAATTTTAAAGAAAGTGAAGGATTTGCATGTAGATGCAGTAGAGATTCATACAGGTGATTATGCTAGAGCATTTTTAAATGAGGATGATCTAGAACCATACTTTGCAAGTTTTAAGAGAGCTAAAGAATTAATTAAAGAAATGGGTATTGGTTTTCATGCTGGTCATGGATTAACCCACGATAGTACTGTTGCCTTAATTAAAAAACATTTTTTTGAGGAATTTAATATTGGTCATTGGATAATTTCAGATTCCATTTTTTATGGTCTTGGTAGTGTTATAAAAAAATTAAGGGAGTCCATAAATGCGAGTTGTTGATGTTGATGAGATGAGAGCACTTGAAAAAATTGCAGCTGATAAGTATGGTCTTAATGAATCTTTAATTATTGAAAATGTTGGATCAGAGGGAAGTGCTGTTATATATGATCTAATAAAAAAAAATTTAATAGACAAACAACTTGCAAGTGAAAAAAAAATTGCCATAGTTTTTATTTTAGGAAAAGGCAATAATGGAGCAGATGGTTTTTCGATCGCTCGTCACTTAAAAAATAATGGTAGCAATACTTTTAATATTTTTGCTTGGTCGTTATATCCTAGAGAAGAATCTTCTTTGGAATCAAAACGAACATATAATATGGCCGCAAGCTACGGAGTAAAATTAAAAGATACATTTAGTGAAGAACAGCTTGAAAGTAGTTTTTTAGAGTTAAAAAACTCCGGCCTATCAGTTGTAGTTGTTGATGCAATTTTAGGTACAGGAATAAGGTTTCCATTACCAGATTTTTTAAAAAATATTTTTAAAATCATAAATAAGAAGAGTGATCTAATAATATCAATAGACATTCCTTCCGGAGTTCATGGAAGTAATGGAGATATTGGAGATGATTCAGTTGCTATTCGTGCAAATTATACGTTAGCAATTGGGACTTATAAGCGAGGTCATTTGTTTTCACAAGGACTTTCTCAAAAAGGTAAATTATTACGTTTAAGAGCTGGATTTGCAGAAGAATTATTTTTTAATGTTGAGAAGAATAATCTCACTAGTAACCTCACTAGTAATCTTACTAGTAATCTCACTATAGAAAAAGTAGAAAAAAAAGAGTTAATAGGGTTTATACAAGATAATATTATAAAAAGAGATCCCTATGCTCATAAAAATGAGTTTGGTCATCTTTTAGTTATTGGAGGAGGAAAGGGATTAACAGGTGCTGCTCATCTGGCAGCTGAAGCTGCATCTAAAGTTGGAACAGGTCTGGTCACTCTTGCAACATTCAAAGAAAATTATTTTGAATTAAACCAAAATAAATCACATCACATCATGATAATGGATATTGGAAGCTTGAATGATGAAAAATTAAATTTAAATTACGACGAAATAAATGCAAAATATAGTTCTATAGTAATTGGCCCAGGACTGGGGTTTGGCAGTGGAAATGGTAGTGAACTTGAAAAAAATCAAAATAAAAAATTATTAGAAGAACTGCTTATAAATTACAAAGGGCCACTAATAATTGATGCTGGAGCAATTAATGTTCTTTCATATAATGATTCAACAGATATTAAATTTTT
>JADGAM010000195.1 GCA_015232015.1 Oligoflexia bacterium
GAAATAAGGGCAAAAGACTCTCCCCAAAATATTTCCAATTGGTTTCAGAAAAATGAACGAAGTAAAATCTAAGATTATATTATAAATATATTAGAAATCTAAAGGCAGGAAACAAATGCTTAAATTTAATAAAATTTTTAACAAAAAATTTAATAAAAAAATTAATATTTTCTCTCTTCTAATAACTTTATCTATGTGTTTTTATCAAAGTCAATATTCAATCGAAAACTCTTTTGCTGCTGAAAAATCAAAAGATGCCAATAAAGTTCCTTCTACCTCAATCAAAATACAACCATCTTCAAATAAAAATACTAACGATACTAACTTAAATTCAAAGTCTAGATTCGAATATTTAGAACTTTTTAATAAAATATTATTTATGATCGAGACACAATATTATAGAGATGTTGATACAGGGAAATTGGTTCAAGGGGCCATTAAAGGAATGATGGAAACTCTAGATCCACATTCATCGTATTTAGATAAAGAAATATTTAATAAAATGCAAGACGATACTAGCGGAGAATTTGGTGGCCTTGGAATTGAAGTTACTCAAAAAGACGGGGTTATATATATCATAACCCCATTAGATGATACCCCCGCTTATAAGGCAGGTTTAAAGGCAGGAGATAAAATCGTTGAGATTGAACATGAATCTTCTCTGGGATTAACTTTAGAAGAAGCAGTAAAAAAAATGAAAGGAGAGATTGGAACTAAAATAATTCTAGGGATTATACGTGAAGGAGTTTCTGGAATAAGGCAATTTGAAATAGTTCGAGAAAAAATTAAAACTAAATCGGTAAAATTTGAATTAATTGATAATAACTATGCTTTCATAAGACTCACTCAATTCCAAAGCAATTCAGGTGATTCCATAAGAAAAGCAATTCAAAAATTAAGGGAAGATTCTAAGAAAAATAATGGACTTTTAGGAATTGTGCTCGATTTACGTTCTAATCCAGGCGGACTTCTTGATGAAGCAGTAGAAGTTGCTTCTATCTTTTTAAAGGAAGGAACTGTTGTTTCTATTGAAGGAAGAAATGAAGAAAAACGTGAAGTACGTTATGTTTCTCAAGCATCAATAGAACAAAAAGAAATTGATTTACCGCTTATAGTTTTAATTAATGGCGCCTCCGCTTCTGCCTCTGAAATTGTAGCGGGAGCACTACAAGATCATAAGCGTGCAATCATTATGGGTAGCCAATCATTTGGAAAAGGATCAGTTCAATCGGTTGCTAAAATAGACGAAGAAAATGGCGTAAAACTTACTATCGCCCAATATTTAACTCCATTAAAGCGCAAAATCCAAGCAGTAGGAATAAGGCCTGATATTGAATTAGATGAAGTGGATGCTTCTTGGGTTACTAGTAATTCAAAACCTGCTCGTTATATGAGAGAAAGAGATTTAAAAAATTATTTAAGTGCTACTATCGAAACCGAAGTTGAAAAAGAAATGAGAGTAAAGCGAGAAAAAGAAGAGCGATCAAAAAGAATTAAAGAAATGGAAGAAAAACGTAAAGATAAAGAAAAAGATAAATATAAAACAAGTAATAATAAAAATATTAAAAATAATAACGATAATGATGATGACGATGATGACAGTGATTTATTTAAAAAATATGAGGCCAAAAATGATTATCAAGTACTTCAAGCGGTTAATTTCTTAAAAAGCTTTAAAATATTCAAATCATTTTTAAATAAATAACAGCATTAAACAAATGACAGTATTTACAGTCTACCAAATAGTTTCCTATATAAAAGAGCTACTAGAAGATAATTTTATTGATATTTCTGTTGTAGGAGAAATTTCAAATTTACAAGAATCTTCTACTGGTCATTATTATTTTACAATTAGTGACAATCAAAGCAGTCTTGCGGCAGTTCTTTTTAAAGGTGATTCTTTTAAAAATCCCTTAATAAGAAATAAAAAATATAAAGATGGTGATAAAGTTATTTGTCAAGGAAGCGTTGGAGTATATAGTAAGCGAGGAACTTTTCAATTAATTGTAAAAAAAATTTCTCCTTCTGGTAAAGGTGATCTCTTAAAAAATTTTGAAGAGTTAAAGAAAAAATTATCTGTTTTAGGATTATTTGAGCAAAATAAAAAGAAAAAAATTCCTCTATACCCAAAAAAAATTGCAATCATAACTGCTCTTAATGGGGCAGCTTTGCAAGATTTTTTACAAATATATGAGAGAAGATCGATTTGGACTAACATATTAATTATTCCAGCATTGGTTCAAGGTGAAGCCGCGGCGGTTTCACTTATAAAGGCAATAAAGCAAGCTCACCTCTATAATGAGAGAATCATTACTATATCAAATATTGAAACTACTATATCTAAAGAACAGGCCATCGATGTTTTAGTATTGACCAGAGGAGGAGGTAGTATGGAGGATTTATGGTCTTTCAATGATGAAAATCTGGCATATGAAATTCATAACTCAAAAATTCCTATTATAAGTGCCGTAGGCCACCACGTTGATTTTACTATCGCTGATTTTGTTGCTGATTTAAGGGCGGAAACACCTTCTGCCGCCGCAGAATTGTTAACAGTCTCTCAAAATAAGTTAATAAAAGATTTACAAAATAATAAAAACAAATTGCTCAGTTTAATGAATTTAAAAATTAGTCATTTTGAAAGAATAATATATCCCAATAACCCTAAATTAATTATTGAAAAAATAATTGAAAAGAATAATTTTTTAAAACAAAAACTTTATAAACTAAATATTATAGATCGCTCTTATCAGTATTTGAAAATTTATGAAAAGCATTTTCTTCTGGATGACTGTATTAATAAACTCAATTATTACATAGAAAAAAAATTTTCTTTCCTTGCTAATTGTTTAGAAAATCATCACAAGCTCTTAAGTGCGCTTAATCCTAAAGAAACATTAAACAGAGGGTATTGTTATATTACTGATTCTAATAATTTAATGATCAACAATTTTAAATCATTTTCCACAATTCCTGCCGATTCAACTCTAAATATTAATTTTGGTGATGGTAAAGGCCAAGCAAAAAAACTACACTAGTATTAGCGTTTGTTTAAATTTATTATTTGGAGATAAAAAATCATGAGTAAATATCACCATTTTTATATTTTATTTTTTTTAATTACCTCTCCATTTTCATTTTGTTGGGGTGATGGTGTTGTTGATGATGAAAATCTAGCAAAGACATCTGATGAATTAGTTGCCACTCCAACAGCAACAGTCACTACCACTACCACTACCACTACCACTACCGCATCAATACTAGAAAACATTCAATCTATACAAAAACATACTCTCTCTCCTGGCCAATCTATTTTGTTGGAATATGAATTACCTAAAGAATTACAAAATATTACAAAAGATAAATTAAATATTAATTGTGATAATAAAATAATTCCTTTTTATATTATAAAAAATAAAATACTTAAGTTTTATTTGGCCGAAAGTTATTTTTCAACTCTCCAACCATATCAATGTTTAATTGTAATTAATAAAGATAATAAAAATAATTACGTGCCTATAGTTGATATCAATATATCTAAAATTGAATATCCTACAGAATATTTAAACGTTAATCCTAAAAAGCTTTATCTTTCAAAAAAATATTTAAATCGGGTCACAGTTGAAAAAGAAAAATTATCAAAAATTTATAATATATCAAATTCAGAACCATATTTTACTAATAAATTTGAATTCCCTCTAAATTCAAATTACACAAGTAAATATGGACTAAAAAGAATTTTCAATAAAAAGAAAAATTCATTTCATCTAGGTCTTGATTTTCGTGCATCTATGAAAACACCAATTCCAGTCTCAAATAATGGTAGAGTTGTTTTAGTTAGAGATTTATTTTTTTCTGGTAAAACAATAATTGTTGATCATGGAGTTGGAATTTTTACAATGTATGCTCATCTTTCAAGCTACAAAGTTAAAGAAGGAATGTTTGTTAAAGCAAAACAAATTATTGGGCTTTCTGGAAAAAGTGGACGAGTAAGTGGTCCACACTTACATTGGGGAGTGCGAATTCATAATAATTGGATTGATGGTCGAACTATTATTGAATCTGCTACGTCTGCGCGATAGCGCTGACATCAGGTTCCTATTGACAGCGTTTCGGCCGTTAGGTCGAATAGTCTCTCTAGATATGTTTTTGAGGATAATTGAAAGTATTTTTACTATTGGTGGTAAATTTAGCAACAATTCCTTTAAACTCTTTTACTCTCTTATTTACTAATTCTGATGATATAAAAACATAATCTTTATCGTAATTATCTACAAACATCCGGCTCAAATATCCATAAAAAAATGCCTTCAATGAATTGTCTAACGCTATTTTAACACTTTTTTCTTTTTCATTTTTATTATTATTTTTATTTTTGAAATTCACAAAATACATAAGTTTTTTTTGGTGAGAGGGATATCGAAAAATTAGCTCATTTTTTGAAAATAAACTACTTAAAGAATAGATAACAAATTGATCTTTTACCAAGTGATTGGTAAGTAAAAAATATTTATCAAAAAATTTATCTTCCTTTACATTATTTTGATCAAAATCTTTAAGATACTTATAGTTTAAATAATTAATCATCCAAGCTTTAGCATCACTGTTATTTATTCTACAAATACTGGAATTATAAAATAACAATACTTTAAAGAAAGAACCTGCAATCTTTAATGAAATTACATTCCAATCTATTGACTTTAGTTTAGTAGATATCATATCCAATTCCGCAGGAGGATTGGATATTGGCAAAACATCTAAGATAACCCCTTTTTCTCCCTTTATTGTTATTAATAGAGGAATGTCAATTTTAGAGATCTTATTAATAACTTCGATAGTATTATCATTTTTTTGCCTCTGAACATGAATTGAATCCAACTCATATTTTTTTCTTGGATAATAAAGATGATTAACTTTTTTAATTTTTTTCTCAATAAAAAATTGCAGATAATTTATTAATACTTTGGCGGCCACCTTTGCGTCTTCCAATGCTCTATGTGCCTTCTTGTGTTCAATTCCAAATAATTCTCCAATATAAGTTAAGTTAGAATTCATTATTTCTGGAATTAGATATTTGGTCATTAAGTTTGTACATATAGCAGGGTTATTAAGCGTAGGATATTTTGCTCTCTTTAAAATAGAATTAAAAAAAGGAATATCGAAAGAAGAATTGTGTGCAACTAAAATTGAATCCCCAATAAATTTTAAAATTCTATCCAACACATCTTCTATTAAAGGGGCATCTAACAAATCATTTTCACTTATAGATGTTAATTTCTGAATAAACTCAGGAATATGTATCCCTGGCTTTATTAGATATGAAAGTTCTTCCACAATTTCTAATTTAACAATTTTAATTAAACCAATTTCTATTATCTTATCGTAGTTGTGATCTCCCCCCGTTGTCTCCAAATCCATTACACAAAAAGATAATTCATTAATTAAATTGTACGAATCAATTTCATCTGCCTGTTTTTCAACAACAGTGGAATCATAATCTGCAGAATATGCTACTTTTTCTTTCATTCTCTTAAAGATCTTTTATAAAAAACTTAAAAAAATAAACTAAATAAAATTTTTTTTATTGCTACTTATTTATCCTTCTATCGGATAATAACTAGAAGATAACTAGACAATAACAGTTAAATTCCCAAATGAGAAGGCCCAAATGATAAAGGATAAATTTGACCTACAGTATAAACAGACTCTTCCCCCCTTTCATTACCGATGATAACTTCGGCATTATCATTAGTAAATTCGCGTATCACTTGTCTGCACATACCACAAGGTGGCCAACCATCCTTACTATAGACATATAATTTTGTTATTTTGCGCTCACCACAGGAAACTGCTTTGAATATTGCTATTCGTTCGGCACAAACTGTTGCACCATAACTACCATTCTCTACATTACAACCCGAATAGATGATTCCTTTGTCTGTAATCAATGCACATCCTATTTTTGCATGCGAGTATGGTGAGTATGCATTCAAATGCGCTTTTATCGCCTCTTCTCGCAATTTTTTATTGATATCATCAGTGTTATTCATACAGATATCCTTTTATAATTTTTTCTATAATTATATTATAGTTTTGCAATGGTGTTAGTTAAAAGTTTAGTAAAAATATTCATTGCCTTATTTGCTTCCATTTTAACTTCTTCATGATCAAGTTTTTGATCCAACAAACCTGCGGCCATATTAGTAACACAAGAAATGGCAGCAACTTTTACTCCCATATGATTTGCAGCTATTGTTTCAGGAACTGTACTCATTCCCACCATATCAGCTCCAATTGCCCTTAACATTCTAATCTCTGCTGGGGTTTCATATGAAGGACCAGTTAGAGCACAATAAACTCCTCTCTTTAAATTGTAATTTATCTCTCCTGCAGTTTCTATAAATTGTTCATTCATTTGTTTATTATAAGCGTAAGTCATATCAGGAAATCTTGGTCCGAACTCATCTAGATTTGGACCAATCAAAGGATTTTTTCCTGTTAAATTTATATGATCTTCTAATAATACTAAATCCCCTGGTCTATAACTAAAATTTACTCCACCTGAAGCATTAGTTAACACAAGCATTTTAATTCCCAATTTTGCTAAAACTCTAACTGGAAAAACTACTTCCTCAATAGAGTGTCCTTCATAAAAATGTACTCTACCTTGTAAAACTACTACAGGCACATCACCAATTTCTCCTAATATTAATTTCCCTTTATGTCCCTCTATTGTAGTTTTAAAAAAATGTGGAATATCTTGGTAGGAAATTTCAATCTTATTTTTAACATGATCACCAAAAATGCCTAATCCAGATCCCAATACAACTCCAACTTTCGGCAGAAATTGTTTTTTCGACTGAATAAAATTAACTGCATTCATTATCTTTGCATACATAAACTTTTTCCTCTTTATTTTTTTTAAATGAACTAACCTTAACTTAGGACCTATACAAAAATATTTTACTTTTTAATTATACACTCTTGAATCAACTTAATTGGTTTCACTTTTGTTAAAGAAATTTCAATAATTTCTTTAACAAATCGATCAGATATTTTTTGAGCTAACTCTTCCTGACCTTCGTTAAAATATATAGTTAATAGTGGATCTCCAACTTCAACTTTTTCTCCGATTTTCTTATAAATCAGAAAACCAACACCGTGATCGATTATATCTGTTGCTACTTTTCTACCTCCACCTAAATCGATACAAAGCATTCCAATTTCTTCATTCATAAAGCTTTTTACGTAACCACTTTTTTCTGATTTAACTTCTAATTCTTTTTTCCCCTTTGGAAATAAAGAGTAGTCATGAACAAATCTTTCATCGCCACCTTGAGATTTAACTAATAGTTCAAATTTTTTGAGTGCCTCTCCATTTTCTAATACCTCTATTGCTTTTCTTACTCCCTCTTTATGAGAGGAAGCAAGTCCTGCTAGATAAATCATTCCCCCTGCTAACTCTAAAGATAAATCAACTAAATCCTTAGGGCCTTTACCTTTTAAAGATTCAATACACTCAATTATCTCGAGACTATTTCCAACAGCAAGACCTAATGGTTGGGACATATCTGTTAAAAAGGCCATACATTTTTTATTAAAACGTTCACAGGTGTTTGCCATACTATAAGCTAATGCTCTTGCATCTTCTTTATTTTTCATGAAGGCACCGGCCCCAAATTTTACATCTAAAACAATACCGGCCATTCCTTCAGCTAATTTTTTACTCATGATTGAAGCTGTAATCAAAGGAATTGAACTTACGGTAGCAGTTACATCTCTTAATGCATAAATCTCTTTATCTGCTGGAGCTAAATCCTTCGTTTGTCCTATTAGTACTAATCCATTTTCATATATTAATTTTTTATATTGATCTAGGCCGATCTCTGCTTGAAAACCTTTTATTGATTCTATTTTATCAACAGTACCTCCAGTAAAACCAAGTCCCCGGCCTGCTATACTTGGAAATCTCACTCCTGCGGCAGCAACAACTGCTGCAATTATAAAAGTTGTTTTGTCTCCTATTCCGCCTGTTGAATGTTTGTCGATGACTAGAGGATCATCAAATGTTAAAACTGTGCCTGAATAAAGCATTGCGTCTGTTAAATACGCTGTCTCTTCTTTATCTAAACCACGTACATAAATTGCCATTAAT
>JADGAM010000196.1:0-498 GCA_015232015.1 Oligoflexia bacterium
AATTAGTTTTGAGCATTTTAGATTAAAAATGATTTGAAATTTTACAGAAAAAACTTTGCTTTATCCTTTTTGTTCTGTTTTAGAGTTGGCAAGGTTATCAAAAAAATGGAACAAAGATTGCTTTGTTTCCATTGGTGGACCTCATGCCACGCTAGATCCAGTAAATAGTTTGAAAAGAAACGAGTGTATTGATTTTGCTTTCAGATATGATTCGGAAAATACGCTTCCAGCATCATTAGATATAATTGCTAAACACAATTACAGATTGGCAAATTTAGTTAGTGATGATGACTTAGCAAAAGTACCAAGTATTTCTTATAGGAATTCTTTAAACGAAGTTAAACTTACCGCCGCTGAAATGGTCACCAAAGATTTTAGTAAATATCCTAAATGTGATCGCACCATATTCAATATGGATTGGTACAAACAAAACGATCCAGAAACTGTATTAATGACTGCCAGGGGATGCCCTGGTGTTTGTAGTTTTTGCGCTACCAG
>JADGAM010000196.1:534-8062 GCA_015232015.1 Oligoflexia bacterium
ACACGATTTCGATAACATTTTTCAAGAACTAGAGGACATAAAAAAATATGGATTTGAAACTATTTTTATTGGAGATGACACTTTCGCTTGCAACCACGAACGAACGATTAACTTCTGTAATGAATATATCAATAGAAAGATTAATCTTCCGTGGACTAGCAATTTAAGAGTTGCAGACGTTGACCTGGACAGACTTAAGATGATGAAAAAGGCCGGTGCGTACAGAGTATTTGTTGGTTTTGAATCATTTAATTCAACTACTATGGATGCCTACAATAAGAATATAAGTTTTGAAAATTCTTTAAAGGCCGCAAATATAATTAGAAGTGCGGGGCTAGAAATTCATGGTTCCTTTATGATCGGTGGACCTGGAGATACAAAAGAATCGTTACTAGCAATGATTCCACTAATAAAAAAATTAAATCCAACTATTGTAACATTTAATAAAGTATTTGCTTGGTCAGGTACTGCTTTTGGGAAGGATCCTGAAAAGTTTGGTCTTTACTATACTGAAGATGAGTTTTGGTTTGAGAGAGACAGTTGGGCCAATAGACATCCTTTCTATACGAAAACAATGACACCTGAAGATGTTAATGATGTTGCTAAAGAATTATATTTTGAATTTTTATCTTAAATAAAAGGAGAACCCTATGTTAAAAAAAGTTTATGCAATTAAAGAAAGTATCAAATTTAAACAAACTCAAAACGAAAAGGGGATGGCCATTGATATGGCCACAGGAGATATGATGGAATTAAATGATACCGCTTTTGCCATTTTTTCTAAGGTCAATGGTCAAAGGACGGTAGAAAATATTGTTTGTGAGTTGGCAAAGGAATATGAAGTGGATAAGGAGGATATAATGGAAGATATTGCTGAAGTATTTGAGCGGTTATTAAATACAAAGTTCATTGAAGAATTGCAAGTTGGTAAACTACAAACAACTGATAAATAATATAAAATAAAAATATAATAACAGACAAGCGAAGAAACGTATTATGAAGAAAAATTGGATTAAGCCGCAATTGAAAATAAGAAGATCCTATTCGGGGCCTTGTTAGTAGTAATGGCGTTTATTTATTAACAGTAAATAAGTAGGTACTTTGGGAATTATGAATATAGCAATTATTGGGGGAGGAAATTCTGCTCGTAGATTTACGGAGGCACTGGTCTTTGGTGGCGATATTAATCCCACTTTGGTTGGGTTTGCCAAGGGAAAAACACCTCTCCTTGCGAATCAATATGGATTAAACTTTATTGATGAATACTACTTTTGGAATGAGTGTAATTCATTTGATTTAATAATAATTGCTACTACTCCAGGAAGTAAGTTGGACATTCTTGAAAGACTTATAAGCAAAAAATACTCTAATGCAATTATCTTTGAAAAACCATTATCTACTTGTCCTCAAAGGGCCAAAAAAATTTTTGACTTGGTAAAGGATAATAACATTAGGTCTACAATTGCTTATTCTAGGCAATTTTTATCTCAATCTCTGGTGGACCTAAGTTCAAATTTCAAAAACATTGAATGGCCATATTGTAAAAGCAGTGGGGATCCAATCGTTCATCAACTTCCTCACATTCTTCATTTGATAGCTTTTAATGCTGGTCTATTTTTAAAAGATCATTCTTATTCTCCATTTGAAGTGACCAAGATCAAATACAATAATGGCGATTATCAAATATTTATAAAATTTTTGGATAACAGTTATGAGATCAATCTATACAATTCAGAAAGTCCAAAGATGGCCAAGATTGATGGGAACGCTCTGGCCTGGCCCAATTATCTACAATCACATCTGACCATGATTAAGTTTTGTATTGACCAAGATGGTTTTAACTATGATTTTAGAGATAAAGTTTTTAATCTCAGCGTCGATATAGCAAAACAGATATCAGATATTTTGAAGATAATTTCAACAACCTTAAATATAGAACATACAGCAAATGCAGTAGTAAACAATGAGAGCATAGAGTATAAAGTATTAGGAGCTAATTAAATGAATAGGGTATTTCTACAACTGATGACTGTGAGAGGGATGAGTAATCCGATGCTAATACTGCCAATTAGAGTGGCATGGTTAACGGAGCATCTGATGAACATTTCGGACATAAGTGTTTTTAAGGCGATATTTTCAATTACGATAACATTAATGGAAGTTCCTACTGGTATCGTTGCCGACATGATTAGCCGAAGATTGTCGATGATGTTAGGTGCATTTTGTTTTTCAATTCATGCTATTTTTTATATTTTAATGCCAAATTTTTTAGGTTTTGCTCTCACTCAGATTGTATTGGGACTTGGAAACTCCTTTATGTCTGGAGCTGATTCAGCGTATTTGCACAATCATTTAAAAAATAAAAACAATAGCACTGGTACTAATGGGGAAAGCGATGGACCTAATAGTAGTAATAGTGATAATTATTTAAAAGTTGCAGGAAAGATAAGATTATTCAATAACATATTTTGGGCCATTCTTTCACTTTGCTCTTCTCTGTTGTTTGCTTTTAATAAAGAAAGTGTCTTTTATTTTTCTTCTGCAATGGGGATTATAGCGTTCATTGCCGCCTACAAACTCCCGCAAGATAAAATAGTTAATCTGGCCTCAAACAGTTGGAATTTTAATTTTGTAAAAAAATATTTAGAATATCCATTGATGGCCATCAAGAAAATCATTAACACAAAAGAATTACTGCTAATGGCGATGCTTACTTGCGTAGTAATGAGCTTTTTAATATTTAATTTTGAGATGTACCAAATAAAATTTGCACAAGTTGGTATCCCTATTCAATACTTTGGAAGTATATATGCTGTATCTATGCTTTTAACTGGCCTTGGTGGAGGTTATGCTGAAAAAATTGTTAAAAGACTTTCCCATAATACTGCATTTATATTTTTATCGACGGCAATTGTCTCAAGTTTTATTATTATGGGAGTAAGTAACTCTTTAATTGGATTGCTAGTCTCAATAATATTACAGCAATTTGCCTACGGTACTTGGGATATAGTTATGGAGAACATTGTTTTAGATCATGCCCCTTTTGATGATATGAAAAGTACACTTGTTTCAATGAACAGTTTTATATTCAATCTCTTTAAATCTGGATTAGTAGTTGGTCTGGGTATTGTCGGACAAAAATTCGGATTGAATTTTGCTTATATCGCAATGTCTGCTATGCTTGTTTTAGTTTTAACCTTAATAACAATTATGTTAAAAAAGCAAAAACGTTGCTTACAGTAAACAAACAAGTGGATTCGGCATGGAAAATTCAAACAGTATTGTAAAAGAATTAATAGAACTTTTGGGAATGCAAGCACATCCAGAAGGTGGTTATTTCAAAGAAACCTATCGTTCTCCAATCGTAATTAATGATCGTAATTGTTCAACGGCCATATATTATATGCTAACGAAAGGTTCTGTTGCTAAATTCCATACTATTAAATCAGATGAAATTTGGCATTTTTATTCTGGTGGATCTGTTAAGCTGGTTTACTTTAGTAACGATGGTGATCTTGCTGAGGTTGTTATTGGTAACAATATCTTGGAAGGAGAGGTTCCACAATTTGTTATCCCTGCAAATACTAATTTTGCTGCTTTTCCATTGGAGACTACAGAATATGCATTGCTTGGTTGTACCGTGGCCCCTGGATTTGATTACAGAGACTGGGAACTAATCACGAGAGAAAAACTGCTAAAGAAATATCCAAAACATAAAGAGATAATTGAAAGACTTACTTAAGTAAAGTCTTGTACGGTTTAGGATTTTTATGGAACTTTTTGAATATACTGCAACTGAACTATCTAGGATGATTGTAAAGCACGAGGTGTCTAGCGAGGAGATCGTACAATGTTTTTTAAAACGAATTGAATCAGTAAATCATCACATAAATGCGGCAGTACAGATTTTTGCAGAAGATGCTTTATTGGCCGCTAGAGAGGCCGATTCCATTCGACATCCGAGCAAACCACTGCATGGAATACCATTCACTGCTAAAGACGTATTCGAAGTCGCGGGAAAAATCTCTTCTGCTGGCATAATGGAGAGGAAGGATTTTCGACCAGCAGAAACAGCAATAGCAGTTAAACGTCTCATAGATGCTGGGGGAATTTTATTGGCCAAAAGTAATTGCCCTCCAGGGGGCGCTGGTGGTGAATCAGATAATCCAGTTTATGGACGTACTTTAAATCCGTTCAAACTATCAAGAACTCCTGGTGGTAGTAGCGGTGGAGAAGCAGCACTGGTCTCTGCTCGTGCAAGCTCACTCGGTTTAGGTAGCGATTCAGGAGGAAGCCTACGCTTTCCAGCTCACTGTTGTGGAGTGTACAGCTTTAAACCTACAACTGGGAGAGTTCCAAATATTGGCGCTTATGAACATCTAGGTGGACTTACTGATCCGCGAACGCAAATAGGTACGATTGCTCGCTCTGTGGAAGATCTTGAATTGGCCTATGGAATACTTGCTGGACCTGATCCGCGAGATACAGGAACATTTCCAGTACCGGTTACTTCCAGTGCATCCGCCACTACAAAATTAGAACAGATGGGCAGTAATGGTAAGGGTTTGCGGGTTCTTTATTTTGGATCTGACAACGATTTACATCCAACTTTAGAAACCATCAAGGCCGTTAACAAAGTTGCAGAGTTATTACGATCTCTCCCCTACATGCAATTACTCTCGGAAGGAGCGCCTCCTTACTGTCCAAAAAAGTCACTAGACATAACACAGAGGTACTGGCAATCATCAGACCTCTCTGGTCTTGATCGTGATAAACTTATTACCGACTGGGATTGCTTTCGAACTTCGCTCGCTTTGGAGTTTCAAAAATGGGATATAGTTGTTGGGCCTGTTTGCGCAACTCCAGCACCTGAACATGGAACAGTAACCGCGGCCACTTGGGGGTCTACTTTTCAATATACACTTGCCTATTCTCTCCTCGGCTGTCCATGTCTTGTAGTTCCCGCAGGCATGAGTCCAGAGGGACTCCCTATCGGTGTTCAGCTTGCAGCGGCCCCCTGGAATGAAGATATCTTGCTAGCGATAGGTCTTATGCTACAACAATATCTTGGGACAGGACCAATACCTTCTTTGCTAAAACCCTAAGTTCTAATGTTCGGTTATAATTATATTTGCACTTTTTGAAGTTACTTCGATCTTGGCCATACCACCAATTGGAAATGTTATCATAGAAAGAGTATGTCCAAAATCTACGTTTGCTACAATCGGTAGATGCTGTAACTCGCTCTTTGAACTAACGATCTTTATTAAAGTTTCCTCTATGATATTTGATTTATTTTGAAATCGTCCAATCACTATGCCAGTAACATTAGAAAAATCTGGTTGCAATATTAATGTCTGTAGATTTCTATCAAACTCTTCTGGACTTGTATTTACATCATCTTCTAAAAAGAGAATTGTTTTTGGAACAAATTGGGGGCGATACTCAGATCCCATCAAGGAATTAAAGCAGGTAATGTTGCCACCAAGTATAGTACCTACAGCATTTTCACTGTTGATTGTCCAATATCCTCCGTTAGGAATGAAATTTCTTTTCTCTTGATCTAGATACCACTCGTCATCACTATGTACATCCGAAGGAATTACTTCAATTGCGGTAGAATCAATAAAACATCGTTTGAACCACTCTATAGTTTTTTCCATTCTCAAATGGCAACCGAAGGTAGAAAAGTGAGGGCCACTATAAGTAACTAATCCTGTTTTTGTATAGATGGCATTTTGTAGAACTGTGATGTCAGAGTAACCACAAAAAATTTTAGGATTAGATTCTATCGCTTTATAATCGATATATCTAAGCAATTGGTTGCAATTATACCCGCCGATAGTTGTTAAGATTGCTTTTACATTTTCATCTCTAAAGGCCTCATTAATATCCTCAATACGAGATTTAACTGAGGAAGAATTAAACTCATTATTCTCATTGATGTTCTTTGAAAATGTTATTTTAAATCCCATCTCTTCTAGTGTCTTCTTCGCATGATTACTTGTTTCCTCAGAAAGTAAGGACATGCTTCTGGATGGAGCAATTATTCTTATTTCATTTTTGCTTTTTGGATCGAGTTTGGGAGGATAAATTTTAGTTTTACATAATTGACTTGAGTTCATACTGGCATATTCCTGAATATTACAATTTTGTTTTATACATATTGCGGTCATTAGAAGAAGATTCAAGTTTTAATCCAAACTTACCATTCCAAAACCGATTGGCCTGCATTTTAGTATCGACCTCTACAACCATCTCTATAGCGTTATGTTGTTTGGCCCAGGTAATAAGTCTGGAGAGCAACTTCTCTCCTATTTTTTGTCCTCTATATTTAGGATTGACCACCATTTCTGCGATATAGAATACCTTAGGATTTTTATTCAAATTCTCATGTTCGTTGCTATTGCTGCTACTATTATTGGTGCCGAAAGGGAGATCATCAAGATAACCATTGGCCAATACTAGGAATTCTTTCTGGTACATCCAAAGATAGTAAATACGATTTTCAGGGGAATATCGCTCTTTCAGTATTTGAGTTTGCTCTCTAATAAATTGATTTCGATCCTTCCCTGCTATTACCTCTGGCCAAAATTCAATAATGTAATCACAAGTTTGCTGAACGTACTCATCCCACAAGCGGCCACATCCGGGAATTATCTCATACTCTTTAAACCCCTTTTGAGGATCTAATAAATTAATTGATTTATTCATTGATCTTAATTCTCTTTTAACAATGATTTTACTTTAGCAAAACACATAGTATCGTCATATCTATCATTTTCTATTACATCTTGATAGGCCACACCTTCTAAGCGATATTCTAATCTAATTGGAATGGCCACCGATCTAAGATTTCTGGTGGAACATTTAATTACAATACGATTAAAACCAAGATTAAACATTGTTTGTTCTAATAGATAAGTGGCCTCTCTTACAAATCCTTTCCCCTCAAATTCTGATCCAATCCAATACCCCATTTCACATTTATTATGATTCCATCTAATCGCATGAATCCCGACATTACCCATGTACTGCTGATCGTTTTTTCTAAACATGCTATACGTGAACTCTTCATACTTCTCCCAACGCTCAAGGCATCCTTTGATGTATTCTATTACATCGCTAATAGAGGTGGTTGCTTCCACCCAGGGCAAAAACTCTTGTAGACGCTTGCGATCTTTATCTACTAGGTTAAACATTACTTCGGCAGTCTCTATTTGGTGCTTTTTGAGAATGATGTTGTCACCAACTATTTCTCCTGATGGATGTTGTTTCGCTATAGATTTAATATTCATTTTTGATTCATCCTTCTTAAACATATCTTGCAATATAATAAATTTTTAATTAAATTTTCTACGCCTCTATATTCTTTCCACTATTTCCCTGGCAGCACTTAAATTCTTCCCATCGGTGACGCTTTTAAATATCTCACGATAGTTTTCATTTTCCCTTGGATTGGCACGTCCTAGCTCTTGCTGTAAAGCAATCTGAGAGGAAAGATGAGGATTAACCTTATCACTCAAAA
>JADGAM010000197.1 GCA_015232015.1 Oligoflexia bacterium
GGGCCAAAACTATCTCGAGGGCCATAAGATCTAATTTACCTGGGCGTAAAGCTCGAAGCAGTGGTTCAATAGATAATTTTTCAATTAATTTTTTTTTACCTAAAATTATTCCCGCCTGAGGTCCACCTAATAACTTATCTCCACTGAAAGTTACTAAATCAACTCCACTAGAAATTATCTCCTTTATTGTAGGTTCATTAATTAAAGCATTTTGTAGCAACTTATTTTTTTGTAGGGCATTTTGGAGGGCATGTGGCATTCTCAGTAATCCTGATCCAACATCATAAACAGTTATTAGATTTTTCTTATTTGCAAGTGATACTAAATCTGAAATCGAAACAGATTCAGTGTATCCTTTGATTGTATAGTTACTTGTGTGTGCCTTAAAAAGAATTTTTGTATCAGAAGTGATTGCTCGTTCATAATCATCAATGCGTGTTTTATTAGTTGTACCTACCTCGATCATTTTTGACCCACTTGATTGCATAATCTCAGGTAATCTAAAACTTCCTCCAATTTCAATTAATTCCCCTCTACTAACTACAACTTCTCCCGAGGGGTGACTGGCCAATGATTTTAAAATTAAAATTAAAGCAGCTGCAGTATTATTTACAACCAATGAATCTTCTGCTCCTACAATATTTTTAAAATATTTTTTTAGATGTTGTTGACGATCCCCTCTCTTTGCCGTTGATAAATCAAACTCAAGATTAACATATCCAGCGGCCCGCATACTTAATTGATTTAAAATATGATTTCCTAAAGGTGCTCTTCCAATATTAGTATGTAAGATTATTCCTGTAGCATTATGAATTTTTAAAATTGAAGGCGTAAATGATTCTCGAGCTTGATTTACAATTTCACCACAAATTGTTTCTATTTTTATATCAGGAGTATAATTTTCATAAGAATTTTTATCAATATTAGTTCGCAATTTTCCTATAATTTCTCTGGTGATTTTTACAACTTCATCTCTATCAATATCTTTAACAAGCTCTTTGATTATTTTTTGATTTAAGATGTGTCCAATCGCCGGCAGCTCTCTTTTATTAATCATTTTGGTTGAATAATCAAACTTTTCACTCATAAATTTTAGTGGCAGAAAGAACTGGAATCTATTTTTTTCTTACTTTTTGCTTACTTTTTGATCATTATTTGATCATTAAAGGTAACACTTGTAATGTTAACAAATTTAGAATGATTTCGAAAACTTTCTTCTTTAAATTATAAACTATAAACTATAAATATACTGAACAAAAAAACTAGACTATAAAAGCGAACACTGAGAACAGACTGTACATTTTTCCGTTAGCAATTTAAACTTTTCTATTTCTTTAGGAATTGTTGTTTTAATAAACAAAATCTTTTGAGTTACAATTTTACAATCATCTAATTTTTTATTCACATCTTTCAAAAATAGAGTTATCGACTCATCGTAAAGTTCCCCAACTGTTCCAAGGTAACCTGACACTCTCTTCGCTTCTGTCATATATATCACGGCACTTTCGTATTCAGCATTTCTGTGGGCAATTCTGCTGTTATTAACTAACTCAAATGTATATTCATATCTTATATTATTTTGTTCATTGGTATCATTAGCTGAAGGCAGGGTAATCTCTAATCTTCTCTCTTCCATGGTTTTTGGGATGCTGGCCATTGGTTCTTTTGCTTGAAAATAATAATCAACTCCCGCTCCAAATAGTTTAGATAGACAAGAAGTAAATATCGTTAGTAAAGTTGGCATAAAAATCTCTTATTGTGTTTGTATTTATTTCTTATCTGTTCGTGGTATTTTAAAAGTAGCTTGAGAAAATAATTATTTTCATAAATTAAATTAGATTAGGTTAGATTAGGTTGGCAGAAAGAGCAGGAATCGAACCTACCACAGATAGTTTTATCTACCTGCCACCGACTTTGAAGGCCGGTTGAGACACCAGTCCCCTTCTTTCCTTATTTTCTTATTTATATTATCAGAATTTACTTGGAGTTAAAATACTGATAGCATGATTAAATCCTTCTTAAAAATTAATTTTTTAAAATCAATTAAAATGAAATATTTAATTTTTATGTTTTTAATATGCTTATTTTTATCTAGTTGCTCGCAAACTCCTGCTATTCCTGCTATATCTCTTGATCGCCTAAATCATCCATATATGAATTTCAATAATGATTTAGCAATCACCCGCTCATCATTTTTAACAGGTCTTAATTCGTTCGCTGGAAATAAAGGAAGTGGATCAGCATGTACATCTTGCGCAAAATAAATTCATTTTTATTTCTCATATTTTTTTTCACTCCTGTCATTCAACACCATACAAATGCCAATATTATAGAAATATCCACAGGTATTAAGAGACAAAAACATGATCTTAGAAGTATAAGTGATCGAACAAATTCACGCATAAAGAGTGAAAATGTAAACTTAAAATATAAGATGAACGAGAGTGAATCTTTTAATTATACGGGTGCGCTTTCTTTAGAGCGACCCAATTATGATGAACAAATAATAATAAATGAGCGTGGTCAAAAAATTCCTCTATCCACTGTTGCTTCTAACAAACCCGCCCCTTTCCTAAGTAATATTATCGAGTATTCCGATAAAGATTTATTAATCTCATCAACTATTTTTTTTCACTTAGTTAATTCTCCATATAGACAAATAGGTGCAAGCATTATTTATGAATATTTCCTATTTCTTCGCTCAACTATTATTGGAGGTGAAATATCTTATTATCAACAAAAGCAACCAAAAAGTTTTTTTATTAATAATGATTTTCGAATAGAACAGCGACCTCTCACCATACATGCTAATCAAGCTAAACTATTTTGTGAACAAACATTAACAAGAAATCATAAAACAAAAATTGAAGTGCAATCCTCAGAAAGAAAAAAAGAACGACCACGTAACTATGGAGTTGAGATTTCACTGGCCAGTGCTTTATCAAATAGAGTTTATAGTATTTTAAAAACAAATTATATTACAGAGGGAAAATCGCAAAAACTTTATGATGAGCGCGGTTACTATTTACTTTATGGCGCTGATTTGCAAATCACATACGAACCATTCTATGATTTGTTTTTTTCATTATCTTATGGACTTAATATTGAGGAAGAAAAAGATCCTCGTACAAATTTTCATCAAAGAGTTGGTTCTGACACTTATGGATTTGGAACAAAGTATTCATTTTCTAAAACCTCATTTTATATTCTAAGTTCCTACAGTAATAGTAATACTGGTTCAAATGATTTCAATTTATCAGGAGGGATGGGTTGGGAAATCTAAACAATCCAAACAATCTAAGTAATTTAAGCAATCTAACTAAGTTTTTTTTCATTTGTTGCTTTTTTTGTTTTATTTTCCTCTTATCTTCCTGCGGTTATCAAATCAAAAATATAATGAATGATGGTTCGAGAACGTCAACTGCCTTATCATCAAATATCAATTACAGATTAACCACCTATAATAATCAAACATTAGATCTTTCAGAATATAATGATAAAAACACTATCCTTTTGTTTGGGCAAATTTATTGTGGTTCTTGCAACGAAGAGGCGCAAACAATACTTCATTCATTGATTAATCAAACAGTCGCTCCCACAAATGTTCATCTTGTTTCCATATTAGTGGGTGCAACCACTGATGAAGCAGACTGGTGGAAAACATATTATCAAATTCCTTGGCCTGTAGTTATCGATTTAGATACATCAGTATTAACTAGTCTTTGTCCTAAAAGAGTAGTTCCTTGTATAGTAATTCATAAACCTAGCGAAGGTATTGTTTTAAGAAAAATAGGATCTATGTCCGTAAGTGAAATAGAAAATATTTCCGGATCAATAAATTAAAGCTTCGGCCCTGTATAATAATTAATATATAAATTCATCAGCAGTCTTTTATCTTTTGGAGGATTTTGTGTCAAAAGCAAAAAAAATTCTTTTTTTATCATTGCCTTTCTCGCTTTTTTTGTCGCTTTTTTTATCACAAACATTATTTTTATCTGGATGTAAAAGCAGTTCTTCATCGGCCAATACACCAGCATCTTCACCTGCTAGTACTGATTGTATAGAATATTCAACAACAACATGCTCTAATTGTATTGCTTTAAAAAACCAACTAATTGAGGCCAAAATAAGTTACACGGAAAAATATACTGATAATAGTACAAGCAATTATAATGAAATGATGTCAAAAGTGCGAAGTGCCTCTTGGTATACTACTGGTATGGCCATAACTATGCCTATCGTTGATGTTAAAGGACACATCTTACAAAATCCCACGCTAGCTGAAATTCAATCTTATCTCGATATTAATGAGGCAGAACAAATAAAGCAAATAAAGCAAATCCAGAATAATTATTCGCACAATATTTGTATAATGTATTTACAAATACCTATTAATGAGTGCTCGGATTGTTTAAAACTTAAAAAGCAATTGGAAATTTCAAATATTTTTTGTACTGAAAAATATCCAAATGATAATGAAAAAGATTATATAGAAGTGGCCACAAAATTAAAAAATGTTGATTGGTACATGCAAGGAAGTATCCTTACATCTCCTATAGTTGAAATAAATAATCATCTACTCTTAGATCCGACATTTGATATGATTAAATCACTTAGTCTCTTACTCTAATCTTGTTTTAATATTATTTTAATATTATTCTGGTCGTATTCTAATCTGTTCTTAATCTTGCATATTCATTTTTTCTAACTATCGCTGAATCCAAAATTGAAGACCTACCCCTAATAAAACTTCTTTTGTTTTTAACTTATCAGATCCCACTGGTTCTTTTGAACTATTTAATCCTTTCGATGTTGTTGAGGTATTTTTATAAGAAGCAAAAAAACTAATTGGCTTGAAGGAAATTACGGCCACAGAAACCGCCCAGCCATTACCACTATCCGTAGTTCTTTCGCCACCATATTCATATTGTGTATCAAAATAATAGGTTCCCCAAACCATAATTGGAGTAATTCTATTAGCAAAACCCAGCAAAATTCCTTTACTAGTTTCTTTGTATTTTCCTGAGTAGTCTTCACTATTCATTTGAGGCGACGTCAACTTCAACTGAACTGACGCCAAAGCATATTCTATCCCAATCAAAAGAGACTCATTTGTTTTGTAAATAGCTCTTAGGCCATAATTTTTTGAATCGAGATCAAAATTTGCCGTCTCAACTGTTTCTTTAGTCGTACTCGATCAACCACTACCAGATGACGAAAGTGTTTTAATCTGGGATTCAGCAGAACCATTCGTTGATAATGAAACAAATGGTTCAATTATAATCTGTGCAAATACACTAAAACAATAACAAAAACTCAAGAGGCCTAAAATGCTTAAAGTTACAAATTTTATAAATTTTATAAATTTAATAAATTTAATAAATTTTTGAAACATTTATTTTATTTCCCCTCCTTCTAATCAACTTTTTAATCACTTTTAAAATTAACTTTGAAATAATCTTCCGACTTAAAATTATTTTAATCTATATGATTAATTGCCACAATTGATTTTAATTTGCTGGTCCTATTGCTGGTCCTATAAGACAAGGAGGGGAGGAGAAAGAATAAAGTGTCACTCCACTCACTAGAGTGCTAGCGCTTACTACAACCAGACCACATGCTTTCTTTTTTTGCAACCAAATTACTTCGAACATCCTCAGGTAATGAAATTAAAAATTTTATCCCTGTCATTTTTTCAATATCTTCTACTTTTACAATATATTTGGCCAAACTCCTTTCTGATTTATTATAAGTTCTATTTTCCATTAAAAATGCAATAACCTTTAAAGGTTGGTTCGTTTCATCAATAATGATCTTATAAAAATGAGTTGGAATGGAAATTAAATCGTTAAGTTTTTTTGCTGTTTTTAGATCATCATGAATAACTCCAGTTAGAATAGTTAAACCTTTTCTGGTAGTTGACCATTCTCTGCTACAAGCTTCAAGATTATTCCAGATTCCTTCATTAAATGTTTTCTGAACTTGGGGAGAAACGTTTGTTGTCATAAAGGTCTCTCTCCTTAAATCTTCTTCATCAAAATCTCCATTTGCAGTTAAGTGCCCTCTGGAATATACATTTGTTTTATCGCTTAAATCCTGGTGATTAATTCTTTCTTCTATTACCAGACTCTGTTCTGCTGAAAATTTTGGTCTTTTCTTACTTTTTATTTTTTTTCCAACATTAATTTTATTTTTTATTTTCTTCATAACTTTAGAAAAACTAAAAATTAATTCTGATTGAGCACTAGTTGATTGAACATTAGTTGCTTGAGCATCAGTTGAGGTAGACACACAATCATCATTAACATATCC
The DNA here is from genome assembly GCA_015232015.1 of Oligoflexia bacterium. Classification (GTDB taxonomy): domain Bacteria; phylum Bdellovibrionota; class Bacteriovoracia; order Bacteriovoracales; family Bacteriovoracaceae; genus JADFZW01. The sequence goes on from JADGAM010000197.1 coordinate 6,313, forward strand.
CAGTTGAGCAGCAGGAACTTCACTTTCATAAACATTTTTACTTCTTTCATTATTTATGACTTCGCTCTCAGAAATTTCATTCTCAGAAATTTCATTTTCTTCTTCTATTACTTCCTTCCTTTGCATATACGAGGGTAGCAGGGGCTTTCTTTTTAATTTTTGTACATATTCTTTTGCTATCTTGGCCCACTCAGGATTTCCCATGTAATGTATAGTTAAAAGAGGAGTCTTCACGCGCACATCATAATAAATATGATTTCCATTAGACGTCAATATTCTAATGTCTGAGTCTTTAGGTTTATATTTTGGAGTTAGCTTATCATCAAATTTTATTTTCCCTGCAGGAAATGGATAAGATAGTCCTGTGGCCGCCGGAGATAGTTCCGTGGTCGCCGGAGATACTTCCGTGGCCACCGGAGATAGTTCCGTAGTCGCCGGAGATACTTCCGTGACCACAGGAGGTAGTTCCGTGATCGCTGCCGCCGGAGTGATATTTTCAGATTGAATTTTTAAAGATTTTGCAATGGAACTTTCATCTGAAGCATAAACAAACATGCAATTTAGAAAATTTAAAATCAAAAACAATATCTCATAGAAAAAAACAATATTTTTACACATAAATTCTCCAAAACTTCTTAAAATTTTTATTTAAATTCCATTTAAATTGAAAAATTTATCCGTAAATTTATATTTAACCTAAAATAAATAAATAAAAGTAATTTACTTAATTTTTTTACTTATCGTTGATCAAATTACTTATATTTATTTTACTCATTAATTATATTTTTCCTTAGCAATATTTTTGAGCAATAAATTAATATATTAAATAAATTTCATTAATTTCCATTAGATATTTAACATATTTTAAGAAAATATTCGCTATCAGCAGCTGTATAAATTTTATTTATATGCCAAATATTATTGCCATATACCCAAATATTATTTTGTACTATAATAAAAATGAATAATATTATTCATAATAATTATGAAATTCATAGTATGAAAGTTTTTTTTCAAGATGGTCGTTACAAAAAAAATTTTAACAAAATAATATTTTTAAATATTGCTACCTTTAGTTTTTTATTTTTAGCACTTATTCTTGAGAAAATATTTAACATGATTGGATTTTGGGAAATCTTTTTCAAAATCATTATTATTGGAATATTTTTTTATTCTTCTTATCAAGCACTTGTTCACCTATATTACACCTTCTGGACTTTTTCCTTAGTAACTTCAATTTATATTTTTAATGGAATAGTTGATGGGTTCAATATAGGAAATCCACAACTTATAGAAATATACATTTTTGCGCTTGCTGCTTTAGGTTTTGAAACATATCTACTTTCTTCACCCATTTATTATCTTCGTATTCGTTGGTGGGTTTATGATTTTAGATGTAGAGGTGATGTAATTATTAAAGTAAAAAAATTAAAGGATCGTTGTAATGGCGACAATAACCCTGGTAGACTTACTGATTTAAGACGTGGCGCTGGATGTGTGGTCATGTTTAATTACTACAGTGTAATGGAAAAAATTGTAATTTATGCTGAAGCAGAATATTCAGAAATTAAATTACAAGCAGAAATTGTAAGTGTACGAGAATACTCTTTTGGTCGTGGTTATATTTATGGAGTTAAATTTATCCTTGAGGACTTTGAAGATAGAAGAATCTATTATGATTTTTTAA
>JADGAM010000198.1 GCA_015232015.1 Oligoflexia bacterium
CCCTTTTTTCTAAAGTAAATGGGATTAATATGAGAACACAAATATTTGAACAATTTGAACAACTAGAAAAATTAAAATTATTACTTAAGAATAAAAAAATTGCAGTACATGGTTTAGGAGTGTCCGGCCTTAAAACATTGGAGCTTTTAAATCTAATAAAAAAATATTTTATTAACGATCTTGAAATTTGGGCCATCAATCAAGGTGAAATTGAGAGTTGGAAAAGCAAAGAGGAGTTACAACTTCTTCTTGATAAGAATTTTTGGATTAGCGAGGAAAACCCGAAGATACAACAAATTTTTGCTTCAATAGATTTAATAATTTTAGGCCCAGGAATACCTCGAGAGCATAAGACTATTGAGCTTGCTCGCGCATCTCAAAAAAATATCTCCATTTGGTCAGAAATCGAATTAGCGTTTCACTTTTACAATCCTATTTCTCCCCACTCTCCTCCTATAATTGCCGTCACTGGCAGCAATGGTAAAACCACTACTGTCTCCATAATTGAAGATATCTTTAAAAATATGGGATTAAATCCATTTGTAGGTGGAAATATTGGATTACCATTTAGTGAATACGCTATTTCCGTTATTAAAAATATTATTAATTTTGATGTTATTGTATTGGAATTATCGAGTTTTCAATTAGAGTCTATTTACTCTTTTAAACCCAATATTGCTATTCTTACAAATCTCTCTCTCACTCATACTGAGCGCTACTCAACTTTTGAATCTTATGCTTTAGCAAAATTTAATATTAGTAAAAATATGCAAGGAAATAAAAATAATAGTATTAATAGTAGTAGTAACAGTGATATACTAATATATACACTTCAAAATGGGCCAAATCAGAGTAGAGAACTGGTTACTAATTGGATAAAAAAACAAGACGCTCACCTACAAATCACTTGTGTGGATGAAGGAAATATCTCACAAATCAAAAGTGAATTAGAACAAAACTTTTCTTTGCAAGATTTTAATCTTATAGGCCATCATAATCTTGTAAACCTGTTCTTAGCAGCTAAAGCAGTTTCCGCTTACAATAATGTAAAGTGGAGTAAGGCCCTTCAACAAACTATCGATAATTTTCATGGGGTTCATTATCGTATAGAAAAAATTAAATTCGACAATGACAATACCGACAATAATTTCTCTATCTCCTTTTATAACGACGCTAAAAGTACCAACTTAGATGCGACTAAAAAAGCTGTGGAGGCAATTACTCAACAACAACCTCATGATGAACTTTACTTGATCTATGGAGGAAAAAAGCGCACAGAGAGTGCTGGCACAATATGGAATAATGTTTTTGAAACAATGGTAAAACATATTTTTTTAATCGGAGAAACCACTGATGAATTAGCAAAAGAATTAGAAGGAAAAATTTCTTTTTCTAAATCATACACTCTTGATAATGTTATAATTAGTATAAAAGAAAAAAAGCATAAAAATATGAATAAAGGTATAGCTGTGCTTTTTTCTCCTGGTTATCCCTCTTTTGATCAATTTGAAAATTATGTAAAAAGAGGAGCATACTTTGAAAAAATCGTACTGAAAGAGTTTCCATTAGATATCTAGATATTTTAAAAGAGGTAATTTAAAATGGCCATCTTTTCATACAAAGGCATTGATAGAAAAGGTAAAGAGATAAAGGGTAATATAACTTCCGATAACCTAGCTCTGGCCAAACAAAAAATTATCTCTTCAGGTGTTATGCTGATTAATATTGAAGAAAAGAAATCAGTAAATACAAATAAAATTACAATTGGATCAAAGGTAAACATTCAAGAACTGTCTTTGATGACTAGACAACTTGCAACTCTTATTTCTGCTAAAATTCCTATTGCTGAGTCATTAAGTGCCCTTGTTGATCAAGTTGATCATCCAACTCTTAGGGTTGTTCTTTCAGAGGTAAAACAAAAAATTAATGAAGGCTCTTCTCTTGCAAAATCTTTATCTGATTACCCGAAAATATTTGATAATATTTATGTCAACATGGTGGAAGCTGGTGAGGCCTCAGGTACTTTGCATATTGTGCTGATTAGACTTGCTGATTTTACAGAGGGACAATCGCGTCTAAAAAATAAAATAATTGGGGCCATGTTATATCCAATTATCATGATGTCTGTTGGAGGACTCATGATGATATTCATATTCGTAACCATCATTCCAAAATTAGCAAAACTCTTTGTTTCTATGAAACAAAATCTTCCTTGGCCTACAAAATTGTGTATTGGTATCTCCAACTTTTTACAAAATTATTGGATAGGTGTAATTATATTTATCATTTTTTTCATAATTACTATGCGTTGGTACTTGAATACTGAGAATGGCAAAGATAAATGGCATCACCTTCAATTAAGGATCCCCATATTGGGTGAAATTATTACCATGCTTAACGTAGGGAGATTTTGTTCCACTTTGGCCACACTCCTAAATTCGGGTGTTCCTATTTTGCTCTCTCTTAAAATAGTTAAAAATCTTATATCAAATGTTCACATGCAACGAACAGTTGATGAGTCTAGGGCCCAGGTTTCAGAGGGAGCATCACTTACTGGGCCATTAATTAGCTCAGGGCTCTTCCCTCCCTTAGTCACACATATGATTAAACTAGGGGAAAAATCGGGTGAGTTAGAAACACTACTTGAGATTGTGGCCAAAAACTATGAAGAGCAGGTGAACAACAAGCTTGGTGGCCTAACAACTACACTTGAACCAATAATGATTATTTTAATGGGTTGTGGAGTGGCATTTGTTGTTCTCTCTGTCGTTATACCTATGATGAGCTTAACCTCTTTAAAACATTAAAAAACAAAAATATTTGGTAATTTTTTTAAAAAACTAGTATAAAATGTTTTTTTGAGTGTTACTTTAAAAATTCAAATTTTATAATAAAATAAAGGGGGCAACAAATTATGTTTAATTTAAAATTTATTCTCAAATCTCATCCTAAGCTTGTGCAAGCTAAGCTTCTGCAAGCTAAGCTTCTAAAAGGAAATGCCGGATTTAGTTTGATGGAAATCTTAATTGCACTAACCATTCTTGGTATTGCAGGAACCTTCGCTGCCAGTATGACACTCGAGCGTCTACATGAAGGAAAAGTTCAATCTACAATTATTCAATTACAAAATTTAAAAGCGCGACTTCAAGAATACAGAAGACATTGCGGAAATTATCCTACCACTGAACAAGGTCTAGATGCTCTTATAAAAAAACCTACAGCAGGACCCGAATGCAAGCGTTACGCTTCAAGTGGCTATATTGAAGGTGGAGAGGTTCCAAAAGATCCATTTGATAATGATTTTGCTTACGAATCAGATGGAAAATCATTTACTATTACCTCTTATGGTGATGATGGCGCTCCTGCTGGTGAAGATAAGGCCAAAGATTTTTCAGTAAGCGATAGAAGTAATGCTGGCGCTGCTAGCGCTGGTGCGGCCAGTGATGGCGGCAATCAACCTGCACCAAACTCTTCAAATCCACCTGCATCTTCTGGGCAATAAGATAACCTCCCATAATAAAAAATAAATAACTTTTTTATCATATGCTTAAAAGCATATGATAAATTATTATGAGCTTACCTTACATATTATAATTTGCAAAAAATTCTCAAATCAACTATCTTGGCCAGCAATTGCTTTTTGCAATATTTCACTAACCACTTTTTAACTTTTTACTTTTATTAAAGGAGTCACTAATGAAAAATTTATTACTTATTTTATCTATGTTAATTGCACCAACTTTAGCTTTTTCTTTCTCATCTTCTTCTTCCTCTTCTTCAATTTCGGCCCCTTATTTTTACTGCACGCCTGCTGATATAATTCCTGGTCTTTGTGATGCTGGAGTTTCTTCTATGAAAATCAATGAAAATGAAGCAGAAATTACTTTCATTACAATAGCAGGACCAAGACCAAAATCTTTTACAGTTGTTGAGCATAAAGTAATTCACGGTTTTGCTGGCCCAATTTATTTCTACACATTAGATAATGGTGCTGAAGTAGTTATAAATCAAATTATTGCTTCAAGACCAGTAATTAGTGCTAGACTTACTGATAAAGATTCTTCAATTTCAAGTGCAAGATTTAAAAACTGTACAATTGTAAAATAAGATTTTTTTTAACCAACAAAACATTTGCCAGCTTTCAGTTTAAAAAGACGAGTCTATTTATACTCACCAATTCATCTACTTCCTTTCGACTAGCAACTAGTGAGATGATTCGACAGGCGCCACACGGCCGCTGAATATTCTTTATTTTTCTATTCCAGTACCGATAACTAAACAATAAATTAAATTAAATTAAATTAAATGAGGAAAAATAAATAAGAGAGAATAATCATGCTCAATAAAAAATATTTATTAACTATATGGATATTCAAACTTTTAATTATTTTATTGGTATATACCAAAATTTCTTCACTTGCTTTTTCAAGCAATGAACCAGGTCTTAGTTGCCAACCAAAAGAGGTCAAAAATAACATACCTCATGAACAATTAACTAGTAATACGCTTGATCTTTTGAACGATTCTCTTTCCCCAACTTCTTCCACATCCCCTAAAATAATCATTCCGAGCGCCGAAGAGATATTAAAACTACAACAAACAAAAAGTATAAATGAAATAACTCTTAAAGATGGAGTTATTGATAATAAATCTGAAATTTATAAAATTTTAGAAGAGATTTACCTAGATCTCTTTAAAACGTCCGGTATCGATTCCACAGGATTTACGTTAATTATCGCTGATACTGAAAAAATCAATGCATCTGTTAATCTCCAAGATAAAATAGTCCAATTTAATTGGGGATTATTAACTTTTTTAAAAGAAAAAAAAATATTAAATAAAAGTACTTTAAAGTTTATTCTAGGTCATGAGATTGGTCATATTGTTAGTGAGATCAGTACAAATAAAGATAGTAAAAATAGTAAGGCCAATCTCTCCCTCTCACATAAACCTCCTTTATCAGAAGAATATTTTGCTGACAAGTTTGGTTTGCGAGCTTTAGACCATAGTAGTGATAGTCCATTGGAAGGCATTAAAGTATTAGAAAGTTTTGAAGATTTGGCCCTTGAAGAAGAAAAACAAGGTGATTCAAGTAATATCACTACAACTCATCCTCACAGTCATAGAAGAAAAATGAAAGCACATTATGAAATTAATAGGCAATACTGGGAAAATCTTTTTCAAGATAATCCTATATCAATTGATTCTAAACTATTAAGTATTGATAGGAGCAAACGCTTTAACTTTGAAAAAGAATTATTTTCAGATATAAGTTTCAACAATCAAATTAAAATGATTGATAAAGCAACAAACTTACAACAACTTGTTCAAAGTGTAGGGATGCTTCGTTTAATAACCGCCATTGAAAATAATTTGCAAAATTGTAAATCTAATACAGTAGCAATTGCAAATGAAAAAAATATTGATGAAATACTTTTTGCTAGCATGATTCCAATCCCTGAAATATATCATCACTTCCGTGATTCAAATGATACTGATAAAGAAAAAATAACCGTGGCCACTAGAAAAATCTTAACTGATTCAGGAATTATCGATGAAAATGGTGTGGTTTTAAGAAGAGTAAAAAAAGGAAAAGAGCAAAACACTATATATCAAAAATTACTTCCAATTTATAGTGATAATGGATATGCAATTATCAAAATTCTTGAAGATCAAATAAATCAAAAATCTAAAACTGGAAATAATATCGCTGAAAAATTTATTGAAGATAGTAAAATAGCTAATTCAAAAATAGATACACTTTGTGATAAGGGCGCTTTAAGTAAAGCAATTGATACAAGAATTGCCTTATATGAAAACAAACACAAAATTAAATTTTCTACAAAAGATAAAGAAAAATTTCTTTACCAACTTATTGCAAAATCATTAAATTCATCCTTCCCTTCTCAAATGCCAAAAGCCTATGAAGCAATTTTGCAAAAGAAACTTGCAAATAAGTTTACTGATATGAGTATATTTAAAAGAAAAATGTTTTTAAAAAGTGATTATGAAAATCTTGCAGCACTAATGGTTAATTCTTCTTCTGCTACTACCGCTCTTAAAAAAATTCCAGGAAAATTAATACAAATTTTAAAAGAAGAAATAGTAAATACTAATCTAGGAGGTGCTTCAATCTTAGAATATTTTAATAATCAAGCTAAAGAGGAATTAAGATGGACTTCGCAATTATCTGATAAATTTTTAAATGCTTTCGACTCATTAAATTCTGCAATTCGCAGTAATACTGAGACTAGTAAATCTCCTCAAGAAATAATTGATCTTTTGGCAGAAAAAAATGGAGTAGTGGATTGGAATTATTGCCAATCACTTTCGGATTACCTAGGCCTTGTTAGTAGCACTTCTCAGTTAGATCAATTTTTAGCATTTTATTACTCAAATTTAAAAATTATTACCTCCGATAATAATCATTATCTCTATAGTGAAAATTTTTTAAATTTACTCTTTAAACAGGATATCGATAAAAAAAGATTAAAAATCTTTATTGAAAAAAGTTTAGAAAATGATGGTACAAAAAAAAGCATGCTCTCAAGTTTAGTAAATATTTTTTCAAAAGCTTTAGAGAAAAAAACAATTAATGCTGAAGAAGCATTACAATTGCTAGAACAAATTATAAGTAAAAACAAATTAAATAACTATGATTCTGATATATTAAAAACTTTAGAAAATATTTTACAAAGTGTTAAAGATATTGATGAAAGATTATCGTTATTTAGTAAATGTAAAACTTGCACTAGCTATTCATTTTCTCTTTCAAATTTACTTTGTTATCATAATTTAGAAAAATGTATAGACGCAGGAGCTTGGTTTGATGCGAATTTACTAGAACCTCTTAAATCTAAAGAAGAAAAAGAGAATATTTTTAAAAAAGTATTATCCAAAAAGGCCCAATACTCTTCCCGATTAACACCATATCAATTAAATGAATTTTTTTCCGTTCTTAATTGGAAAACTTTTTACAATGAAAACTTAAATATAACTGAAAATAAAGAATTTTTAGGATATTTAGTTGCAAGTGACTTTAATAGACAATTATTTTATAGCAAAACCAGAAAAGGAAATAGGTACAGTTTTGCTAGATACAAGAAAACTCTACCTATGGCCTTTAGTGATCTTAGTGCTTCTAAAGAGAAAGAGATCACTCAAACAACACTTTCAAAAAAAGTAAAAGATTCTAAATGTGATAATCTACTAAAATTTAGTAAATCCTTATACGAAATAACTAGAGATGAAAAATCAGATAACAGAGAGACAAATCCGCTATTATCTTTTACAGAAATTCATCGTCTTTCATCTGCAAAATCCTTTTGGGAAAATTTCAATGAAAATAAATATGAACCATTAGTACGTACATTTAAACTTTGTTTATTAGAAGATGGTATTAAATTTTCGGATTTATCAAATGCAAACATCCCTTTGGTAAATAAATTTACCACTCTATTAAAAGTTTTTGAACATCCAACACATCAAAGAAATAGCTTAATTGTTAAGGCATTGAATGCTGACCCTTTAACTTGCAATCCTCTTATTTTTGAACAAAAAATTTCCATCACAAACAATTCTTCTGTCTCTACTTCAAGCCCTAGCTCAGCTTCTAGCTCTATAAAAATATTTGATCTATTACAAAATGGTCCTTTAAAAGAAATTATTGCTAAAAGAATTTTACTTTCAAAGGAGTTCTCAAAAGATTTAAATTTTAAAAAATACTCTGATGTTAAAGAAACATTAGATTATTATCTTCCTACTAGTTCTCCTATAAAAAAGGAATTATTTAGTAAATTTCTTCAAAATATTCCTATATCAGTGGCCGAATTAACAGAATATCAAACTAACGAACAAAAAGATTTGGAGGAAGATGCTCGATCCGATAAGAATAAAAGTGCATTTCATGAAACAATTGAACGTGTCAGTGATTTAATTGAAAATTTGAATGCTGATGAAAAAGAAC
>JADGAM010000199.1 GCA_015232015.1 Oligoflexia bacterium
AAATTCTAATTGAAGGTGAATTTGCAGGAACAATTTTTGCTTACCCATTTATTGCTGAAACACTTACTTCCGAAGAAGAAATCAATTTAAAGAAAAAATTAATTGAGTGTGGTGCTACTGAAAATGATGCAAGCATTGCAATCAAACAATTAAAACGTTTAGATAAAACAGAAAAAGAATATTTACATGAATTAGTAGAATTAGTTGTTCAAGAAGTTAATACTTTTCATCATGAGATAGAAAAAAGAGAAGCACGAATTCTAGAGTTAAATTCAGAATTGGGTACAAAATATCGCTATCATTCGATGATTGGCAAATCAAAAAAAATGCAACTCATATATCGAATGCTTGAAAGGATTTGTAAATCAGAATCAACAGTTCTCATACAAGGTGAAAATGGAACAGGAAAGGAATTGGTTGCTAAGGCCATACACTATAACTCCCCTCGAAAAGATGCCGTTTTATTGGCACAAAACTGTTCTGCATTTAACGACAACTTACTTGACTCTGAATTATTTGGACATGTAAAAGGAGCATTCACTGGAGCAATCAAAGATAAGAAAGGATTATTCGAAATGGCCAATGGAGGAACTCTCTTCCTCGATGAAATTGGAGATACAAGTCTTACCATGCAAGTAAAATTACTTCGAGTTTTGCAAGAAGGTACTTTTCTTCCTGTTGGAGCAACTCAATCAAGAAAAGTTAATGTTAGAATTATTGCGGCCACTAACAGAGATCTTAAAACTATGATTGTAAAAGGTGAATTTAGAGAAGATTTATATTACCGAATTAATGTTTTAAATATTTTGCTTCCACCACTAAGAGAAAGGAAAGAAGATATCTCTATTTTATTTGATCATTTTATGGAAAAAAAGTGCGCAGAAATTGGTCAACCTCCTAAACTCATCTCTAAAAAATGCTTAGAAAAAATAATCGATTATGCTTGGCCTGGAAATGTGAGAGAGTTAGAGAATGAAATTGAAAGAATAATTGTTTTAGCAGGAGATAACAAAAATATTACTCCAGAAATGTTGAGTCAAAAAATTCTAGATTTTGGTGAACCAACTACTACAGTGGGATCTAAAGGAATGAAGACATCTGGCTCACTAAAAGATGCTATGGAAGAATTAGAAGATGTAATGATTAGCGAAGGATTAAAACGTTGCAATTTTAACAAATCAAAACTTGCTAAAGAGCTAGGCATAAGTAGGGCCAGTCTAATCACAAAAGTTGAAAAATATGGTCTAGATAAGAGAAGTTTAGAGAAGAAGAAAAAAGCATTACAGGCAGTTTAACTTTAAATTTTAGTATACCTTTAGCAATTGTTATTGATAAAGTAATATTTATTAGAATATAAAAAATTACAAATGTAAAAAAAGGCATACTAAAATGATCAAGTCTAGATCATACACTTTGGCATTTTTTTTAACACTAATTTTATTGTTAAACATTGATATCCCTTCAGTAGCTGCGATGACTACTTCCCCACCAACAATGACTGCTGATTCACTTGTAAAGATGACCGTAGCTGCCAGAGCAACAAAAATCAGTGGAAATGTTACTAAATTACATCTAGGTCTAAGAATAGCTACTGAAGTTAAAATAGATGATGTGTTTTATAAAGATACTTCCATTGTTACCCAAGAAAATAGTTACCTCAAAATGAAATATGAAGATGGCACTCAAGTAATAGTAGGCCCTAAAAGTAAAATCGTTATAACAGAATTTTTTAATTCTATCAGTGGTGAAGGGGACTCTATCTTAATTAAAAAGAAAAACATTCTTTCATTACTTAATGGATCCGTTCGAGTTAAAGTACAAAAATCGCAAGATGATAAAAGTGATCAAAGTGGCCAAGAAAAATTTTCAATCAAAACTAAGAGTGCTGCTATAAGTGCAATGGGTACTGAATTTCAAGTATTTTTTAATAACCAAAATGGAATTACCTCACTTATTACATATGAGGGTAATGTAGCAATTGTTAAATTTAATGAATTTGAAGATAAGGATATTGACATTACAGACAGTAAAATTGAAATGTCACAAGCATTACACTCTGATAAAGTTAGAATTGTAAAGGCCGGCCACTACTCAGCAGTAAGTGAAAATATAAAAATAACAACAATACCAATTAAAATTTCTTCTAACGAATTTGAAGTTCTTTCTACATTAGAATCAGACGAAAATAAATTATTGTCCATGGCAGAGGAGTTAAACAAGGATTCTCTTGCTCATATGTTAACTTTAGTAGATTTAACTAGTGAAGAACACAATGATAAGAATATTAGAGATAAATATGGAAGAATTGTAAAATCTGCATATGATACAAAAAATAAAGAAAATAAAGAAAAAGAAGTAAAAAAAGAAAAGATCATTACATCGTCTGAAATTAATAACAAATTTCAAATTAGTTACGGAACACTTGGGCAAAAATTGCAGGTTAAAAACGTAAATGGAGTTGATAGTAAAAAAACCTACAACTCAGATTTAGGTTATAAAGTTAAATTGCTATATGAAAATAAATTATCTACAGGATGTAAATGGTTTATTACTGGTGGTATCAAAGGAATCCAATTTGCAAGTCCCAAAAATTTTATTTTTAATCAAGGTAAAGAAATTTTTCTTTATGGTAATTTAGGTATGAAGTTTTTAGCTACTAATAAATTAAAAATCAACACCGGTGCTACATATGAAGAAGATGTATTTATAAATCAAGTTACTGAGTTGAAGGTGAAAAATGTTCCTAGACCAAAACTAGATGCTGGTATTGAATTTGAATTATATAAAAATGAATTTTTTTCTTTCTACTCTGAATTGGAACTTAGGTATATTTTTAGAACTCACTATCAAACTATAATTTACAAGGAAGGATATGGTTCGAATGTTAATTTTAGATTTAACATCGTTTCTGATGTAAAAACAGGGATTACAACTAATATAAATTGGAGTTATGACCAACAAAAGACTTCTCTTTATACGGAAGTTGTTCGCAATCAATTTGACATAGGTATAGGTTACTATGTTTTATTGTAAATTACTTTTTACCCACTAAAATTACATTGAGTGGTTGATCTAAAAATTTAGAAATGAATTGACAGAAATCTTTGTATCTGGCCTTATTTATTAAATGATTTACCTTGTACAAATGATCCATTCCTAGTCCATGTAGCTCGGGAATGGAATAAATACTAGCAAAATCATCATTGGATTGAAGAGATAATTTTGTTTGCCCATCAATCATTAATTTTATGCTATTAAATTCTTTTTCTTTAATTCCACCATCTCTAATAAATTTAATATATTTTTGTAATTCCTCTAAGGCCTTAGTACTTTTATCATGACCTGAGGCCATATATATTCCAAAATATCCACCATTTAAAGCAGAAAAATGAACTGGCGAAACAGAGTAGCAAAGCCCCATTTCATCTCTCATTTTTGTAAATAGAGTAGAAGATTGACCAGCAAGTAAAGTCGTCAGGATTTTTAAATATACATCATTTTTATTTCTCATATCAAAAGCAGGTAATCCCACAAAAATTTGAGTTTGTTCTCTATCAAACTCTAAGAATCTTTTTTCTCCATAAAAATACTGCATTTTAACAGATTCTTTTTTGGGGTATTTTTGCTCATTTTTCTCTCTGTGTTTATTAAGAGAGGAAAGGGGAAGATAAAGAAGATCAAATATTTTGTCGTAACTTAAGTTTCCACAGTAAGCAAGTAGAATATCATTATGCTTCAAACACAGATTATGAGTTTTATTTAAATCATCTGTTGTAAAATGTGATAAATTCTTTTTACTACCTTCAATATCCAGAGAATATGGATGATCTTTGAAAATTAATTTAGAAACAATTTTAAAACATTGTTTTACAGGATCTTTTTGTTGATTTCTTAATAAACGATAAATCATCTCTCGCTCATGTTTAATCTCTTTGGAGGCAAATGTTGGATCTATTAACGATTGAAAAAAATGATTAAAGAGCTTACTCGAATATTTACTCAAACCATGCATGGTCAACCCATAAGTATTTTTTCCACAAATTCCATTAAGAGAACATGAATAGAACTCTAATTCAGTTTGTAATTTACTATAAGAAACACCAGTATATCCTCTAGTCATTACATTGCTAATGATGTTATGAATTCCATTATTATTCTCATTTTCACGAACTAATCCACCCTTGATATAAGCATGGAGAGCAAATGTTGGAGTAATATTATTTTGTCTATAAATTAATTTTATTCCAGGGAAAAGCTCCGTAACAAAAGCATTTGGATCAAATTTTGATTTATAAAATACGGATTTAATTTCTAAATTACTTTTACTTTTTTGATTTTTTTGTAATGCTTGTTGAGAGTTTGATTTTTTTGAAAAAGTATTTTCTAAAGGCAAAAGAGATAAATTTATTATCTTCGAATGAAAATTTTCAAGTGCATTCTTGTATGTTTTAATTTGTAAATTTTGCGGAATTTGAAGCGATATATGAATAGGTCTCGAAAAAATATTTTTAAAAGAGTAATTCACCTCTTCCACATTTGCATTATTTATCTTTTCAAGAAAATTATTCTCTCCGTAAATATCACTTGTTTGACAATAAATACTCCCAAGTGAATATGCAAACGACTCCAATGATTCTTTATCAAATATCTTAACTGCCAAATATTGATTTTTAATTTTTTCTAATTCTGAATTTTGAACTCCATTAATCAATGCCTCTTTTAAAATCCCGGGTATAGAAGTAAAAAGCTCTATTAATTTTTCAGGAGGCGAAGAAAATTTTATAAAATGGACTCCTCCCCCATTCACATTTCCTCCTAAATACATTGTTGAATAAGAAACTCCATTGGCCAGCATTTTTTTTATAACTAATTCTTTATACAACCTGGAAGTTTCACCATATCCCAAAATATTCAACGCTAATTCTTCATTAGGTGATTCATCATCTGAAAAAGATTTGGCAGCAATTGCAATAGTAAATTGTGCCATATTCACATCTTTTTGATGTACTTCAAAGGAACTTTTATTTTTCAATTGAAATTTTTGAGGAATTAAAGGCAATATCTTTTTATAGGAATTTACTTTAAATTTTTCAATGGTATTTACTATGCTATGTGAAGAATTGGCAAAATCTCCAGCAACAATAAAAAGTGCATTGGAAAATGTATAGAATGTATTTTTAAAATTAATTAGTTTTTTTCGACTAAAATTTTTAATTGTATTCTCAGTACCTAGAATAGAATTTCTATATCTATTTGGAAAGCAAAGCAGTTGAAGGCGCCTAAAAGCATATTGACCTGGGCCATCTAAAGATCTTCTGTATTCCTCATAAACCACCTCTCTCTCAGGTATTATATCTTCCTCTTTAAATATTGGACTGGAAATCATTTCTAGTAATAACTCAATAGATTTTAGCAAGTAATTATTAGGTGTATTTATATAGTAACAAGTATAATCAAACGAGGTAAATGCATTAATTTCTCCTCCAAAATCTTCAATCTCTTTGACAAGTGTTTTTTTACGATGAAGTTGATTATTTTTAAAAAACATGTGTTCAAGAAAATGGGCCATACCAATATTTTCTTCTTTTTCACTTTCACAAATACTACCAACCTTAAACCAGATCTGCACACATCCCACAGAAGAACCAGGTGAATTAATAAAAACAGTTTTTAAGTTGTTTTTTAAATTTAATTGTTGTATTTCAATGTTCTTGTTTTTTTGTGAACTCTGAGTATTTTTCATATAGCTCCAGTACGTGAATTTTAGTGTGTTTGGTATATTGTTATAATAATGAAAGAGATAAAATCAATATATATACATTTCCCCTATTGTAAAAGTTTTTGTAACTACTGTGATTTTTTTAAAATTCCTCTTCCAAAAGTAATATCAAATCTCAACAATTCAAATCTCAACAATAATGATAAATCACTTTTTTCCGAGTTTCATCAATATTTAGATAATTCCTTCATGAAAGTTGAAACAACACCAATTAAGACAATAGAAACTTTGTATATAGGTGGGGGTTCTCCTTCTTTATGGGGGAAAGAGGGGATTTGTTACATAAAAAATTTTCTTTTAAAAAATAAAATCCAATTTACAAATGAGTATGAATTTACTCTGGAATTTTCACCGGCCACAAATAATTGGGAATCAACATTAAATTATTGGCGAGAAATTGGTGTTAATAGAATTTCCGTAGGTGTTCAAACCCTAAATTCCGATATTTTTTACAAGCTCGAACGTAAACATACAATTAAAGACGCCTTTAATCTTCTGGACTATTTGCAGAAAAATAACTGGAATTACTCTGTGGACTTTATGCTCGGATTACCGGGATCAGAGAAAAAAATTAAGGCAAGAGAAGAAAACGGAAATGGAGATAGAGATATTGTTCAAGAATTAAAAACTGTAATGGAATTTAAACCCAATCATTTTAGTATATATATCTTCTCCCCTCAAAAAACATATCCAAACCATTTAAGAAAGATTATTCCTACAGAAGATTTTATTTGCGAAGAATATCTAAAGACCGCAGATTATTTAAAGAAAAATGCTTTCGTTCATTATGAAGTATCAAATTTTGCCAAATTTGGTTTTGAGTCTAGACATAACCAGAGATATTGGAACAATTGTGAGTCATATTTAGCATTAGGACCTTCGTCTAGTGGTTTTATCATTGATACTGATAATACCGGGAATCGCTATACTTTCTCTGATGATTTTTCGGGAAATATAGAAATCGATAGTTTGGGAGAGAAAGAGCTTTTACTTGAAAAGATATATCTCACTTTGAGAACCAATCGAGGGCTTAATGCCTTAACAACAATGCCTATCGCAAATAAAGAAGAATTTGCTTGCTTAGCAAAAATATTTATCTCCTGGAAAGAGAAAGGACTTGTTGAATCAGAATTCCCTCTCATAAAGTTATCAAGTAAAGGCCTTTTATTATTAGACTCCATAATGGATGACTTATTTAAATGTTTACAATTATTGTAAACATAATTAATTTTGAGAGAATTACTCAACTGATTTTACTAAATTACTTTTTAAAAACATTGACACCTACAAGAATAGGACCATTTTGAAAATTAGATTGTAAGTATTTGCCATTATTACAGAATAGCAAAAAACTAAGGAAACAAATTAAGTGACAAAAAATAACAATCGATCGAAACAATCTCCGAATAAAATTAATAAGACAAATCGCAATAATATAATAAAGGATAGTACAATGTATAATGATATAAAAGACAATGCTGAATGCTCTAATGACTGCGATTCAGCTTCAAAAAATGTAGAGATTGAAACAAAGATCAAAAACGACGCTAAAATCGAAGAAAAAGAAAACAATATTGAGTCAACTGGAAAAACTGAGGAAACGGGCACAAAAGAAGAGGCCCAGGAAAAGTCAGAAGAAAAGATAGAAGAAAAAGCAGATGAAAAAATAGAAAATATTGCAAATAAGGCCAAAGAGAGAGAGAGCGAAGATTTTAAAAATAAATACTATTATTTGGCCGCTGAAATGGATAATTTACATAAAAGGTTCCAGCGGGAAAAAGAGAGCATAATTAAATTTAGTAATGAAAGAATGCTCTTAGACTTGATTGATGTTATGGACAATTTTGAAAGAACATTGCAGACAATAAACAAAGATAATGATGAAAAAGTTAAAAATATTACTACGGGAATAACCATGATAACAAATCAATTTGCTACTATTTTAAATAAATACGGTCTTTCCCCTATCAAATCACTAGGGGAAACATTTGATCCAAATTTTCATGAAGCTGTTGCTGAAAGAGAAACTGAAAATAATAAAGAACAAGAAATATTGGAAGAGTATCAAAAAGGTTATATCTTAAATGGTCGAGTAATAAGAGCGGCAAAAGTAGTTGTTAGTAAAACATAGAATATTTAAGAAAATAG
>JADGAM010000019.1:0-18364 GCA_015232015.1 Oligoflexia bacterium
CATTAGTAGTCGCTATGTGAGAACTGCATATCCAAAACTTCTTGAAAAAGAAAAAAGTGTAAAAGCAAGTGTAAAAGCTGTGAATTTTTTTAAGAAATTTAAGTATTTCATTTTCATAAGCATTTAAGTTCCCAAAAAAAGTTTTTAATTAAAAGTTTATAATTTATAAATTTAGTCTAACTGATACTTATATTATTCTAAATATAAGTTAGTGATAATTAAATGATAAAAATGAAATTATGAAAGATTGATATTGATTAAGATTAATTTGAATTATTCAGGTCAACTACTAACTACAAAAATCAAGTAGAAATTTTTCACCATCAATACGAGGTTTTTCGATCCATTCTATAGCACTAACACCCTCTGAATAAGAAAAAGTTGGATTAATGTAAGAGTTACCTCGGACTTTAGTGTTCTTTAAAAATTGATCAATTTCATATCTATTTTCCGAGTAAAGAGCTCCAATAATTCCTGTAGGAACAGCATTAAATAATTCAATTGCCTCAGAGATATTGTCATAACCAACTAAATGAACAAATGGACCTAAGATTTCTTTCTTAATGAAAAGACAATTTTTCAAAGCATCCCAATAGGGCAATTCAATTAAAAGAGGAATAAATTTTTCTTTTTCATAAAGTATTTGTCCTTTTAGGCGAATGGTTTCTTCTCTTAACATTTTTCCAAATTTAATTATTTGATCTTTTTGATTTGGGTTATTAAATTCTGTAAGAATAGTGCTAAATTCTGATGGATGCTTAAATGGAATATCATCAAGCATCTCAACTAATTTAGCTGTGAAACTTTTCTTTTGGGAGTTATGAATAATAATTTTTCCCAGAGAGGCCGAACGCATTCCTGAGTTTGAATAGGCCCAAAATAATACTTCTTTGAGAGCTTTATTTATATTTGCAGTGGGAGTAATTATCACTCCATTTTTTCCACCATTACGAGTGAGTAATTTAATTGGAGAAGGGGCAATAGACGCAATAGTGGTAACATTGGCAACAGCAGCGGTAGCAGCAACAACAGTATTTTTGCTATTACCCTTATTAGGGTTATAGTCTTTGGGTTTTATTTTAGTGCCGTAGTTGTAAGTCGGATTATTATAGTTATCTATTTTACGTTTAAGCTCAATAATTGCGTCCATGTTTCCTTGATAGGAGATAGCGGAAACATGATTGTTGGCCGAAAATGAAGTAATGTCGGTGGCCCAATGGTTAAGAATGTTTGCAGTATTTATATATTCCACGTTCATAGAAAGAGAAATAATTTCAACAGGTAGTCCTGCACAGTAAAAGAGTTCTAAAATTTGTTTAATTACATAATAATTTTCTTTGTCACATTTTATGATTACTCGATTAGCAGTAAGTAATGCAGGAATTAGATGCAAGAATATTGAAGAAAAAGGAAATTGTTCTTCAATAATAATTAAAATCTTTCCATGTGGACGTAGTTCACTATTTTGTTCAGATAGTGTTTTATAGTGAAGTAAAAAGTAATTTGTATAATTTATTGCAAGATCAATTTCACGAGCAGCTGTGGATAAAATTTTATTACCCTGATGGATAATTAAATTTATAAAATGTTGCTTTTTACAGAGCAAAGAGTTTTGAACTTTTATTAATAGAAGATAACGAATTAGTGGAGGTAATTTTTCCCAATCAACAGAAGTGATATCATGATCAAAATTAGTAATGGTGGAGGAGGTGGTGGTAGTAGTGTTGGTAGTAGTGTTAATCGAAGAGAAAATTCTAATTTGGTCACTAAGAGATTTAAAGTTATCGTTTAGAGTTAAAGATATAGGAGGAGTTTTAGAATAATTTGTAGTTATAGTGTACATAGCAGAGCAGGTATACTCATTTTGTTTTTGTGCTTGTTGTACTTGATCAATGATATTTAAAATATTATTAATTCCATTTGATTGTTTGATTTCATTTAAATTCAAATCTTTTGTAGCAAGTAATTGGTCGCGAATATGAGTTAGAAAACCTGTTTGTGATGAATTTTCAACAATTCTTCTAACAAAATAACCTAGTCCTGTAATTGTGTTTCCTATTGTAACATAGTCTCTTACTATCCATTTCATTTTAGACATAGTTTGAGCAAGAGACTCAGATGTTTTATATAGGGTCTGATGTTCAATTGGAAGTGAATGAGGAAATAATTCAAGTCTTATTACCTCTGCAAAAACATGATCTATAAAGTTGTGAGAACCAATGCAAAGTTGAAGATGACCTTCCTTACCTTCTCTTAAAATAGTAAATGCAAGTTGCCTAAAGTTTATATCGGTTTCAAATTTATTTAAAAATACTGGAGAGTCTAGACCTGAATTGGCCGCCGCATGTACTTCGTGATCCCAATAAGCACCTTTTACTAAACGAATGGGAATAGTAATTTTTCTGGCCTTTGCCAGAAGTAAAATCTTATTTACATAAGAGGCAGCATCTTTTAAATATGCCTGTACTACTAGACCAGTGTTATTAATATTTATTAAACTAGCATTTTCAAGTAATAATTTTTTATAAATTTCAAAGGTTATTTCTCTAAATACAAAGTGTTCAGCATCGATATTTACAAAGACGTTTTTTTGATGGGCCTTTAATAAAATTTGTTCCAATCTTGGTGCTATCTTTTGATATAATTCATTAAATGAATAGGGATTAAAATTGGATGCCAGTGCCGTCATTTTTATAGAGATATTGGCCTGAGGAATTCCAGAACGGGAAGTGGCCTCCGCCCCCGCAGTAGTGTGATGAACTTTATCTTGATTTTCACTAGTACTGTATATCTGAGCAAGTTTATCTATTAACTTTAAAACATTTTCTAAGTATTTTTCTGCATCTTTCTCCGTAAGTGACAATTCACCTAAAATGTCGAAAGTAGCATTTCTATTCGAATCGAGGTGGTGAAGGTTTTTAATTACTGAAGTAGTATCCTCAATATTTTTTGCTGAAAGAAAACGTTTTGAAAATATCTCTACAGTTTTTCTAGTGAAGAGAGAAACCATAGAAGATGGAGCAAAATAAGTTAATGGTTGTGCAATTGTTGCTAAAATTTTATGCCATTTTGAGATTGGACCATATTCTCCTACAATTTCTGCTTTAAATGCATCGGCGGAGTCTTGTAGAATTTTTTTTATGGTTTCAAGTAATAAGTGTTTTAACTCCTTTGCTGAAGGATCATTATCTTTGTTTAAAGAGGGAAGTGTACTTACAAATGTTAGAAGGTTAACTCTAATAATCGCATATTTTGCTAAGATGTTTAAGTAATGATCACTGATTTTTTCAAATAAAGGTCTTTTATAAAGGCGAATTGTTTCAATTAATTTACTTAGAGAATCCACAAAATTTTTATCGATTTCTAAAAATTTTTTGTGTCCAATTTTTTCGTAAAGATTTTGACTTTCTTCATTTTCATGATCACTGGACAAAATAGCAGAGGTATTAAGATATGGAAGGTTATGAGTGTAAGTAGAAATTTCAATTTCAGAGGGAAGTTTATTTATGTCTGTTAATTTTACAATGCCAATTATCTTTTTTATAACCTGAAAGTTTTGTAAAGCATCGTTAAGAACATCTGAAATTTTATTTGTGGTAGTGATAGTGGTAGCGGTATTGGTAGTGGTATTGGTGTGGCCAGCGCTAACGCCTATTTTTTCTAATTCTTCATCAAGCAATAATTCAAATCTCATATTATGAGATAGTAAATAAATCTCTTTATTTTTTAAAAAAATTATTAAGGTAAATGGAGTATTATTGATAATAATGGATCTAAAAAAGTGATTATCCTTAACTATATCTGAAAGACGAGAGATATAGTGTTTAAATATATTCACATAAGAAGATATATTTGAAATAGAATCATCATTAAAAGTATCATCACTTTTTAATAAAATGTTAACAAAATCATCCCAAAAAGAGACACTCCAATTTTCCTGGTATTTTTCTTGGTATAGAGTGATATTTTTTTTAAGTAATCTAGGTAGAGTTATGCCTATTTTTTCATCATTTTGAATTGCATTAGGGGTTTCGATTTTTTGGTCCACATCAGAGGTTTCTTGTTGTTCAGGTGTGTTCATACTTTCTACTCACTAATTTTTCATTTTGGAATGTTTATTTTTTCCTATAATAACAAAAGATAACAAAAGAATACATTTGTTAGAATAAAAAATATCGCAAGAAAATTGACTCGCTTCAACCACTAGGTTCATAATATAAATATAGCTTTTAACTGACGAGGCCTTTAGCTGACGAGACTTTCAACTGAGGGCCTACAACTTACGATTGATTAGAATAAGGTTTATTAAAATAAGGTTTTATTATATGACCATATCAAGAATAGTATTTCTTCTCTCTCTTATTATAAATACTACTTATACAACAACACATGCACAACCCTTGCCGCAAACCTTGCCCGCTCCCTACACAATAAATGATCTACAAGTTCTGGAAGCAGAAAAAAACTATGCAGAGTTTTTTTTACATGCAAGAGATGTACGTCCTGAAAGTAGAGATGGAGAGTGGAAAAATTTAGTAAGTATAATGGCGGAAAGCTACATATATGATCAGAAAAAGAAAAAGATAGTGGATTCAAAAACAATCTCTTTTCTAAATTCCCTGCTGGAATGGCCAATATTAAGAGGAAGTATTTTTTTCTTAGATGGTAGAGGAAAAATTGGGCTAAAGTTTTTTAAAGATAAATTAAGTGAAAGCAGCAGAGAAAGCAGCAAAGAAAGCAGCAGAGATAAAAAGATTTTTAAAGAGATATTAGCATTTTGGGAATTAAATAAAGATAACCCGAAGCTAGGTCTAGAGTTGCTAAGATTAGTAATCGAATACGAGGGAGAAAAAGAGATTGATCCCTTTGTGTTTATTGAAAAGGGTGTGGGTAGTGAATTGGGCGCGGAGATTTGTAAAGATGCAGAGGCAAAAAAATATTTAGTGAGGCACTTGTTTGAAATATTATTGAAAGAAGAGGAGGACAGTAAAATAAATTCATATTTAGTTAAGAAGATAAGTTCAAGTTGTTGGTCTCAAATTGTTTTAAATTTAAAAGAGATGCTTACCCAACCAGTGTACAATAACCAAAATCAACTTAATGCATACAG
This sequence comes from Oligoflexia bacterium, assembly GCA_015232015.1. Classification (GTDB taxonomy): domain Bacteria; phylum Bdellovibrionota; class Bacteriovoracia; order Bacteriovoracales; family Bacteriovoracaceae; genus JADFZW01. Next base: position 5,111 of record JADGAM010000019.1, read on the forward strand.
GATTTTAAAATTAAAAAATGCCATAAGCTTAGAGGAAGATGAGCTTTTTTTGATTACATATATTCTTCAGGCCCCCATTAATGGCGCTGTTTTTAACAATGCATGGAATGAAATAAAGAAATTAGGAAAGAATTATGAGTTAAGATCTAAGATTTTTGAAAAGATTAAAAAAATTGATCCTCTTCCTGGTAAAAGTTTTTCAATAATTACTCAGGATCGAAAAAGAATTTTATTAGATCACATACATCAAAATTTTCCAGAGTATATGGATTTTTACGCAAAAACTTGTTTGGAATATTTAGTTGGAAAGAGAACTTTTATAAATGGAAATCCAACAATGTATTGTAGGGATCTATTTAGTTCTGCAGAAAAATTTGAAAAAAATAATTGGGTGGATTTGCAACTAAGAAGGCAGTACAAGGAACTGCCCAAATTATAACTTTTAAAAAATTAAAATTAGCTTAAATGCTTAGAAACGTATTTTGTCATTTCAAACATAGAAACAGTTTTCTTACCATCAAAAACCTCTAGTAATTTGTCATCAGCATTGATGTTTTTTCTGTTTTTTTGATCTTGTAATGAGTGCTTTTTAATGTATGCCCATAGTTTTTTTACAACTTCAGTTCTTGGCAATGGGCTAGCACCTACGATTGCAGCTAATGCTTCAGATGGCATTAAAGGTTTCATGAAAGCTTCATTTGGCTTGCGCTTAGTTGGAGCTTTTTTTACTGTTTTCTTTACTGCTGGAGCAGCGGCTTTTTTAGTTGCTACTTTCTTTACTGGAGCAGCAGCTTTTTTAGTTGCTACTTTCTTTACTGGAGCAGCAGCTTTTTTCGTTGCTACTTTCTTTACTGGAGCAGCTTTTTTCGTTACTACTTTTTTCTTTGTTGTTGTTGTTGTCGTTGTTTTCTTCTTTGCTACCATTTTATACCTCCTAAAATGTGGATATTTAAAAAAACACTTCTTGTAACTCGTACATCATTTATTTACATTTTTATATCTATAAATATCTATCTAATATACATATTAACAAATTTTATCAATGAGTCCATATATAAAATAAATTATCTCTCGTTCTTATGCAATTTTTTTATTCTAAAAATCGAAGAAAAACTTTAAAAAGTTATTCTATAGGGACTTCTTAAGATGAATCATCACTTGTTTAAAAGGAACATTCCAGTTGTTTTCATTCGTAATTTTAAGTAAGGCCTGATTAAGCTTAGGGATTATTTTGTTGCGTTCTGATGCTTTGATGCCATTACAAAAGATTTTTACAGAGATATTTAGAGCACTATCAGTGGACTCTGAGTAAAACACCTCAGTGTATTTAATTTTTTTTTGCTCGATATCTTCTTTAAAGTAAGCATTCATAGCATTTGAAATAACCTCTGGAATATTGCTAATTACTTGTGATTGCAGAGACAAGTCTAAGGAAAGTTTGCTTTCAAGCATGAATCCATTGGAATAATTTTGAGGAGATAGTGTCAAAAATTGAGAGCAGGAATAATTTTTTATTTCATTTCCTTCGAGACGAAGAAGAACATACTCTGGAGTTTGCATCACTACCTCACCATACTTACCATCGCTTAATTCAATATAGTTGCCTTTTTTACTCGGGAACCATGTCTCTTCCTCTAATAAAGGCCTTGAATTAAGAGGAATCAGCTCTTTAATTTTTACTTTTATAGTCCCTCCTTCCAACTGAGGGTTAATGAGAGTTGAGTGAAGGGCCAAATTTTCTACCATCCAGGGTATTCCATTATAAATAACTCGCTCTCCCTCTTTAACAGTTCCTAAATTCAGAATCATTTTGCCTTCATTAATAAATTTGGGAATAAAACCTTTGATAGACCAAAAAATACCTATAACTATAAGGGAAAATAGAGTTAATAGTGGCCAATCATTTAAAAAATATAATGATAAGAGGAAGGAGATGATCGCCAAAGTTATTGCTAGAACATTATATAAAAACACAATCAGATTCTTTGAATGGGCGATATTTTTACGACTTAGGATTTTTTTAAAATGTCTGCTTCTTTTAAACCAAGTGATAAAAAGAAAAACAAAAGTGCAAATGGAAACTGATATTAATAAGTTTTGTCCTCTTCTTCCGTAAAATTCTTTTGTTAAATCTGATAATGCTTCGAGAAAGGATTTATTTTTACTTAATTCATTATTTAAATTTCTCTCTTTTTCACTTAATTCAAAGTTTAATTCCTTGATTTTATCTCCTAGATGAGTTTTGTTTTCATTAATCTTTGACAGTAGACCGGGGATATATTGCCCCTGTATCTGTGCTTTCATCTTAGAAATTGAAGAAATTAGTAGATCTAGGTTTTTTTCGCCTTCAGTATAGTTATCTATACGACCTCTTATATTATCAATTTCTTTTCTTAGTCCCTCTATTTTTCGTGGTTTTTTGCTTACTCTTTGTAATCCATCAATAATTGGGGCCATTAATTCTTGTAATTCGCTTACGATATCTCTCTTTATATTTTGGGAGGGTGAATGTTCATTTTCAATTATCTCTATACCCGAAGCTATTCCCATAAAGAATTTGTCGTTTTGATATAATTTAGTTCTTAGATTTTTTATTTGTAGTTCTAGATCTTGCCGCTCCTCTTTATCAAGTTTATCAAATTTATCAAGGGATTCTTTTAGCAGAAGTTCTTTTTTATAGATATTTTCCCGAAGCCAATTGGAATTTTGATATACTTCTATAAGTTCATTTATTTTTTTAGGATAGAGCAAAGCAGGAGTTATAATAGGCCTTTCTACCGATGCCTTTGAAGGAATAGGAGTAAAAGCAAAAGTGAAAGTGAAGGCGAAAGTGAAAGTGATAAGAAAGAAAAAATTAAAAAATGTAAAAAGATTTTTGAATAAATAGTTCATAAAGGCCTATTGTTCCATCTTATTTTAAATTTATATAAATAATAAATCTTGATTTTTATAATCGGACATCTGTGTTTTTAGCATGAGTTTTAGAGAGAAAAATTTTCCAATAATTCATTTTTTATCATTAATTTTATGAAAGTAAAAAAATATAAAAAAAATACTATATTTGACGATATGCCTATCGGAGATACATATCGGATATATATCCATATATCTATCATTATGATAGATGGAAAAAGTCGTGACTTATGATTATGAACAAGAACTATAACTACTGTAACTACTGTAACTATAAAAGAAGAAGAAAATTTTTCGCATTATTATTACTATTGATTTTTTTTATTATTTGTAGTGGAAACTCTTCGATAGAAGCTGCTTCAAATATAAATACAAACACAAGCTCAAAACCTAACGCAAGTCCAGACCAAGGAACTAGTGATTCAGCATCTTCAGGAGATGTTTCGGTCTCTCTTGATAGCAATGCGGGTAATTATGATTGGAGTAGAGAGTATGAGGATAGTAAAGGGGGAAAACCTTCTGCTAAGAGAGAAATTGGAGCAATAATTGATCAGGAAGAAATATATATTGCTGAAAAATGGGGTACTGGCAAGAAAAAGTGGGAGCAAAATATGCAAAATATAAGATCTGCAAAATTAAAAGGAGACCTTCAAGAAGAAGCTTACAAAACTCCCGATTTTTGATTTTTGACTTTTCTTAAGAGTCTAAGAGCATTTTTAAATTTTGATCGCTCTTTCTTTTGATAATTTCATGAAGAGAATACCCGTGTGAATCCATAGTAACCACTACTGGAAAATCAATAACACTTAATTCCCACATGGCCTCAGGAGAACCAAGTTCTGAGAGGTAAACATTATCAACAGAGATGATTCTTTCTGCTAAAACTTGGGCGGCCCCTCCTATGGCATGAAAATAAACACAACCAAATTTAATGAGACCATCTAAAGTTTTAGGGCCCATTCCACCTTTACCAATAATTCCCACTATTCCTTGGTCTTGCATGATTTCCCATTGGTAAGGTTCTTCTCTAATAGATGTGGTAGGACCTGCCGCTTTTACCTCATATTTTTTTGTTTGAGCATTTTGTAAAATTACTGGTCCACAATGATAGATTATTTGATTATATAGGTTGACTGGAGAGGTATGAGTTTCATGTAAATATTTATGGACGGCATCTCTACCAGTAAAGATCTTTCCACTAATTAAAACCATATCTCCTGCTTTTAAATCTTTTATTGCTTCTCGAGTATAGGGATAGTTTAATTTTATCATTTTTTACGTCCAGATTTTATCTTAATCTTACTTAGTCTTACTTAATCTTAGTACAAACAAGGTTTAATCTAGGTTTTATTTTATATAGATTTAATATAACCAAGATTTTATATTTAAACCACTATCTAATACCACTCCCTGTCTTCGGTGGGCCCAACACATGTAAGATACAGTAACAAAGAATGAGGCAGGAAGACGATTAAGATGACCTATTTTACAAGATAATATAGTGTTACTTCCTCCAAAACCCATGGGACCAATCTCTAATTTATTTGATAGCTTTACGATTTCTTTTTCTAAAGTATCTAATTCTGCATTGGTATTATGATCATCTAAGTTTCTTAATAGTTGACGTTTTGACTCTTCATAACTACTACCTCGATCTCCTCCTATGCAAACTCCTAAAATGCCAGGAGAGCACCCTTTCCCTTGTGCTTGTGCTACAGCATCGAGAAGTGCTTTCTTTACGCCATATAAATCTCTATTAGCTTTGATTTGAACATTTGGCAGTGAGTATTGGATTCCAACGTTTTCACAACCACCACCTTTTAACATCATTCTTATCTCAATGTGACTTTTTTCATGTTCTTCATATTCTTCGAAGTGAATACTAGGATGCCCTGGACCAATATTATTGCCAGCATTTTTTTGTGTAATAGAGTTAACAGAGTTTTGTCTTAAATATCCAAGTTCTGTTGCTTTAATTATCACTTGCTCGGTTAACTTTCTAAAGTCGTTTTGAGGAAAACCTACTGGGTGAGAGACATAAATTAAGATGGTTCCGGTATCTTGGCAAATGGGTGCCGATTTTTTTTTTGCAAGCTCAATGTTATCTTTTATAATTTCCATGGCGTATTTTGCTTTACTACCATCTTCTTCACTTGCATAAACTTTTTCAATAATATCATAAACATCTTTTGTCAGCTCGGAAGATGTTCTTCGAAGTAGTTCTAGCAGAGAGGCCAAGAGAGTTTCTTTTAGATTGGCATTATTAAGATTAATCACTTGTAATGTTCTCCTAAAAAAAAACATTGAATCTGATTGAATTTGATTGAATCTGTACCTTGTGTATTTAAATATATTTAAATTACTCTATTTAATAATAGAAAGAATGTAAAGAGTTCCATATATAAGGGGTTGGTGGATTATATATATAATGAGTGAATGTTGACCTAATAATTGAACAAACTTGAGTGAGTTTGGGGCAATTCTTATTCTAAAAAAACCAATATGCTCTAAAAATATTCCTATTAATACAGCGCTAAACCAAGGATATATAGGAATGTAATCAAGAGAGTGAGGTGCCCACTCGCTAGGAGGAAATGTTAGTTGATTTGGTATAATAATAAAAAATAAAATCAAAATAATTATTGCACTTAAAAGGGAGATGATTGGTTTATTTATAAATGGAATTGCAAGAAGTGATGAGATGGCAATTACATGTAGCATACCAAATTTTATCCATTGATTATGAAAAATAAAAAAAGTTGCGATTGATACAGTTGCGGCCCAAAAAGCAATAAGTGCGAGACGCATAAAAAATTTTTTGCTTTTAAATTTTTTTTTGTGGGTAATGTTTATTCCTGCTCCTACACAAATAAGAAACATTATTACTATTAACCGTGGAAAGTAGAACCAATAATTTTCACTTAAGGCCTTATTAGAGATCAAATTAAGTATTGTTAAATCAAATATAGAATGAAAAATGATCATAAATATTATGGCCACTCCTCTATATATATCTAAAAGAGGCAATCTTTTTTTATTTATCTCATTGTTCATAGCATATTAAGTAATTAAGTAATTAAGTAATTAAATAATTAAATTATTAAGTAGTTAAATATTTTGATAATGAACTTTGCCATTTACCATGGTCATAAGTACTTTGCTATTTAATATTTCGCTTGGATTGTTTTTAATAATGTTTTCATCAAAGATATTTTTATCTATCACTATAAGATCAGCAGCTTTGCCAATTGAAAGGGAACCAATATTATCTTCTTGAAAGATACTATAAGCAGCATCCATAGTCATGGCCTTAATGGTTTCACCAATACTTAGTTTTTCTTTTTCATTAAATCCACCATCTGCTCGCCACTGAAGAAGTTTATCTTGTCTAGTAATTGCTGCATAGATTGTATCAAATGGATTAAGTGATTCAATAGGAGCATCAGTACCAAATGCTAGAGTAATATTTTCGTTCAAAAGTGTTTTCCAAATACAAAAACGTTCTTTTGATCTAATTTCTCCTATGCGTTCATTTATCCAATGCATATCAGATGTACAATGAGTTGGTTGCATTGATAAAATTAATCCCAAATTTTTTATTCTTTTTATATCCCGTGGATCTATTAATTCGGCATGTTCTATTCTAAAACGCAAATTTCTAGAGATACTTTCGATATCTTTGATATCTTTGGTATCGTTGATATCTTTTTCTTTTACCTTTGTTTTGGCCAAGGCCTTTTCATAAATATCAATAAAATATGTTACCGCTCCATCACCTAAAGCATGGGCCGCTATTTGAATGTTGTTATTTATGGCCTGACAAAATATTTCAAACAACTTATTTTCTTCAATGGTTTTAAGTCCTATTTCAGAGGGTCTGTCATTATATGGTGTTTGCAAGTAGGCACCATATGAACCCAAGGCCCCATCTAAAAATAATTTTATACTTCGATGATTTTGATCAAATCCATCATAAAGAGGGTGAACTTTAATTTTAAGCTCCCCATTTTTTTCAAACTCTTTTATTAGGGTTAACAACTCTTGATCGGTCTGTGCTTCAACTAATGAAGTGACTCCCATTTTCAAGCACTCTTCAATTGCCAACTTTAAAAATTGTCTTTTTTCTTCTATTGTTTCTTGGGGGATTATTTTTCTAACTAAATCAATAGCGTTATCAATAAGAATACCAGTAGGTTCTCCCTCTTGTTTTGGATTTGAATCTGAATTTGAATTTCGAATAATTTTTCCACCATCAGGATCTTTTGTATATTTGCCTATACCAGCAAGATTAAGAGCACATTTATTTGCAAGGGCCGCGTGACCATCTACACGAGTGAGAAGTACAGGAGTATCTGGAATTGCCTTTGATAGCTTTTGATTAGTTGGCAACTCTTTCTTATCCCAGCGATTTTGATCCCATCCACGTCCTAAAATCCAGTGAGAGTTGTTTTTATTGAAACTATTACTATTACAATTACAATTGTAATAGTAATAATCCAGCACCTTTTGAACCATCTCATCTTCACAACTTAAATTATTAACATTAAGGCGTAATTTCATGCGTCCAATGCCTAGAATGTGGGCATGTGATTCAATAAATCCTGGTAAAACAAATTTATTTTTAAGATCAATAATTTGAATTTTATTTTGATTTTTTTTGATTTTGGGTAAAGAAGAATGAGAGAATTTTTTTAATATATTTTCATTGGTTCCAATTTCCACTATCTTTCCATCTTCAATATATATTGCTTGATACATTGCTTGCTTATTTTGTTGAGAATTAGAGCAAAAAGATAAGATAGTAGCATTGTAAAGTAATATTGAATCAGATGCAGATGTGGATGTGGATGCAAGTGTATTCATAATTAGAGAGGATGTTATTTTTTTTGATTTAAAATGACAAGATCTTTTAAAACGTTGAGTGACTCTTCGATGAAAGGATCTTTTCTTAAATCACTAATCCAATCTTCATCTTCATCATCTATATTATTAGCTCGTCCTTTAATAGCTTTTTTCTTCTTATTAGATAAGGAACTTAAATCACTGTCACTTTCATTTTCTTTAGGGAAATCAATTTTTTTAAAATGCCCCTGTTTTTCTTTGAATACAAGGATCTTTTCGTTTACTTTATCAATTTTATAAATTTTATTTTCTTCTTTCAACTTTTCTTGTTTTGCTTTTAAATCATCAATATTGAGATTAACCTGGGTGTCATCTTTGCGCTTTTTAATTATTTCAATTATCTTTTGCATTTTTTGAAATTTTTCATTGCTTTGTACTCTCTTACGACTATTTTGTGTTAACTTGGCCAAATTTAATTCACTAAGAGTCCATTTATCAAAGCTTATAGGACGCACTTCATCCCATTTTAAAGAGTAATCTAAAAATTTTTCACCTGTTTCAATTGCTTCTAATCTATCAGGTAGAATAATATCGGGAGTAACTCCTTTGTATTGAGTGGAACTGCCAGCTATACGGTAGAATTTTTGAATAGTAATTTTTAATGCTCCCAAGGGAAGAAAATTTTTTGCTATTCTGCTGAGTCCCTGATCAAGATTTAAAAATACTTGAACAGTTCCTTTACCATGTGTGTGATCTCCTCCAATAATTATTGCTCGTTCATAATCTTGTAGGGCCGCCGCTAAAATTTCAGAAGCGGAAGCACTTAATCTATTCACTAACACAATAACCTGGCCTTTATAATTAATTTCATCATCACTATCATATAAAACATCTTTTCCACCTTTACTTTGTCTTGTTTGAACAATTGGACCTTTTTCAATGAATAATCCACTCATTAATTTTGCATCTTCAAGAGCACCACCACCATTATCTCGTAAATCTAAAATCATACCCGTAACTTTTTCTTTATTAAATTTTTCAAGGATAGCTCTAACGTCATCTGTACAATTTCTTCCCTCTTTCCCCTCTGTTTGCGCTTCAAAATCGCGATAAAACATTGGTAAGCGAATATAACCAAATTTAGTACCGTCATCTGCGTTTTCAAGCAAAATTCCTTTTGCATAAGAACTTTTAATTTGTACTACATCGCGAACAATAGTGATGACTTTTATCTCTCCAGTAGATTTTTTAACAGTTAGTTTAACCTTAGATCCCCTTGGTCCACGAATTAATTTCACAGCATCATTAATTCTCATATTCACGACATCGACTGCTGCTGTCCCATCATCCTGACCAACTTTTAAAATTGTATCCTCAGGCTCCAACTCTTTTTGTCTCCAAGAGGCACTTCCAGGAATAATAGTTACAACTTTAATATATTGACCATCTTCTTGTAATAGAGCGCCGATGCCCTCTAATGATCCCTTCATTTGAATATCAAAATCTTCTTTATCTTGAGGTGCTAGATAAGTTGTGTGTGGATCAAATACCATAGTTAAGGCATTGAAAAATATTTCTAGTTCATCGTCGTGATCTTGTTGTTGTAGACGTAAGAAAATTCTTCGATAATTTTTCAAAGTATTCTCAATGGATTTTTTAAGCATTTCTTCTGGGGTTTTAGGAGTACTATCTGCTGCTGTTGCCGCTACTGTTGCTGTTGCCGCTGCTGTTGCTACTGTTGTCTTATTAGTAGCTGTCTCGGTGGTGGCGGCCGCCTCACTCTTTTGTTTTTTGCATTTTTTACTCTGAGAATGTAGACATTTTGCATCTACTTTTTTTCCTTTAGTGTTAGTGCGAGCACTATTAGTGCTAGTATTAGTACTAGTATTAGTAGCACTAGTGCTCTTGCTTAATTCTTTGGCCTCTTCGAGCATAGTTAAATAATTATTAAGAACAGTAAGTTTTAATACTTTTCTCCACAAGTCGGTCAGTTCAGCTTTAGTTTTACAAAAACTGCGTTTTTTGGGATCATTTTCCAAAACCTCTTTTACATTAAAATCAAAGGGAGTCTTAAGAAGAGTCTCTGCAATTTGAGAAACTTCATTTACCCTTTGTTTTAAAATTTTTGATCCCTCCTTCATAAGAATAAATTCCCCAGATGATAGACTGTCGGAGATGCTTTTTTTATACTTACTAAGATATTCAATATCTTCTTGTAATAGAAATTGCTTACTATAATCAAGTCGCTCAAGATATAAAGCAAATGCCTTTTCTGATAAATCAGCATTGAATTCCTTCTGAGAAAAATGCATCATCTCTAGACGATTCTTAATCATATTTCCAAGCAGCTGATCTCGAAGTTGTTGTTGGGAGTTGTCAGTTTTATCGGTCTTCGAAGTGGTAGCATCAGACGAGTTGCTACTACTACTACTACTAGTTGAGGAACTGGAGATATCTTCACTATTTGTACTTGTATTACTAGTATTATTAGTGACACTAGAGTTTTTTACATGTCGAAGTGAAGAGCCAGCATAGATAGTTAAACTTAATGCGCATATTATTATCGAGATAAAGAAAAATCTCACGGGTGTATCTCCTAGATTTATTTTTTAATCTTAATTACAAAATTTTAATAATTTTCCTATCGGAGTTTTTATCACATCATTTACAAGTTTAGAATGATTTGTAGTTAAGTAGTTATAATTTGCCTATACATCTTATCAAAGTAGATAAGGTAAAGTAAATGATTGATGAATGATGATCGCTGATTAATCAATTGTTAATTAATTAGACAATTGTTAATTACTTAGATGTGAAGTGGTTAGATCTTTTTATTGTAGAAATTTATTGGCTGGAATACCTGAATTTTCTCTCCCTTCTGAAAATAAGCATTGGGAAATGTTATTGAATTGAGAGTTGTAAGCAAGCAATCTTTAAATTTATAATTCATTTTTGTTTTTCTAGATGATTCATTCACAGATTCGTTTTTGTTAACGATTGTAGATGTAAGAATTCTACCATATTCATCTATTAAAAATTTAAATTCAACACGTCCACTAAAAGGCGTTCCCACATTAAGTTCATGCTGATAACAGCGTTGAAATAATCCTAAATTCTTTCTTATAGTTAAGTTTATACTCTCCTCTAATTTCGGATTATTGCGATCTTTTAAATTAGTAATATTTCTTTTATCAGATGCGGATAAAGACGATTTTAAAGAGTTTTGACACCCTTCGCTCTTAGGATTTGAATTACATTCCATTTGTTTGTTGAATTGTTCTACAACTTTAGAGTATTCATCTTTTTGTTCAACAAACTCTTGGTGCTTTTCCGACATTTTTTCTACTACATTTTTAAGTTTGTTATATTTAATACTTTTTTGAGTAAAACCTTTGAGCATTTGGTTATTCTTTTTTAACTCTTTATCTAATCCAATTAATTCTTGATCTGCTGGATCAGTTTCCTCGCTTGATGAATTATTTTCATCTTGTTTATGTTGCTGATAAACAACATGGCCATCTACATTCATTCGTTTCATTTTTATTTTTTCATTATCAGTTACTGATACATCAGTAGCTGATGAGATGGTGGTGGTTATAATTTGGGTTAGTATTAAAGTTGAGGTCAAGGTTAATGTTAAGTTTAATAGAGGAAATGAGAATAAAGTGGTTATTAAGTTCCTATTCCTTAAAGTTTTTATTTTACTCATACAATAAGTCCTTGTGTCTTGTTTTTTAATTTTAATCTTAATTTCTTATGCATGTTCAATGCATATGTATGCCCAATGTATAGTTGGCGCCGCATAGGATAACAGAGATTGAATTTTTGTCAAATGAGTTTTACTCTAGATTAAATTGTTGTGTAATATTTACATAAGTATTTTTTATGTTTAAAAACTTTAATGAGTATTTAAGTGAGTAGGTGCTTTTTTAAGGAGAAAAAATGAGCTTTGTTTCTACTTTTTTGGGTTTTAAGAAAAATGTGAATTTAATTTTTACTGGGTTTTTTTTAGTAGCTGTTGCAGCTGTCTTCTCTATAACAACTTCTTGTCAGCAACTGGTAGGGCTAGAGGATAGTAATTCGGGATCAGTGTATGCTCGTCTTGATTATATTAATACAGAACCATCTAACAAGGATATTAAAAGAATTGTTATTGTGGGAACAAATGATTTTCATGGAAATTTAGAGGTGCAAACAGAGAAGCTTTCAATAGGTGGTAGTAGTAGTGGTAGTAGTAGTAGTAGTAGTAGTAGTAGTACCGAGAAGATTAGTTATGAAGTAGGTGGTGCACCCATTATTGCAGCTTATTTTAAAATTATTCGCGAGCATTATGGAAATGAGTTATTGTTGCTAGATGCAGGAGATATATATTCTGGAACGTTAATATCAGATATATTTAAAGGTGAGTCTATAATGAAATTTTATGATTATTTAGGTTACGATGCTGTGACTTTCGGTAATCATGAATTTGACTATGGACCTGAAAACTTAAGTAGAAGAGTTCCAGAAAAAGATGAAGACCCTCAAGGTGCTCTTAAAAAACTTGTAGGTAAATCAAAAATTCCTTTTTTAACAAGTAATATTTTAGAATTATCAACTGGTAAATTATTAAACTGGCCTGGGGTACTTCCTTATTTAGTTAAAGAGGTTAACGGCGTTCGAGTTGGTGTTATCGCCTTAACTACAACTGAAACTCCCGATAAAACAATTAGAGAAAATGTGAGAGGACTTTACTTCGAAAATTTGGCAACAGCAGTTGTTAAGATGAGTAGAGAGGTAAGATATAAAGGAGCAGATATTGTTGTTCTTCTAACTCACACTGGAAATAGTTGTGAAACTCCACTTGATAAACCAAAAATAAATTTATTTGATAGAGATGCTAAATACAAAAAAGATTTTTCTCTTTGTGATCCTCAAGATGAAATATATAAACTCTTAAAAATGATACCCCAAAATACTGTTGATGCAGTTGTTAGTGGACACACCCATACCAATATTGCTCATTATTTTGATGAAATACCAGTAATTCAATCTTTTAATAATGGAAAATATTTTGGTCAAATGGAGCTTTTCTATGATGTTAAGGAGAAAAAGTTATTAAGAAATAAGACAATAATTTATTCTCCAACAAAATTTTGTCATAAGTTTTTTGCTTCATCTCATGATTGTTCTAAACCAAAAGAACTTAAAAATGCAAAAGATACAGCAAAAGATACAAAAGGCAGCGAAAAGTTTATTCCAGCAAAATTTTTAGGTAAAATAATTGAAGGGGATAGTAACTTATTAACAATATTAAAACCATTTAAAGATGAAGTTGTAAAAATAGGAAATGTAGTAATATTAACTTTGGAAACTGCTATGCCTCATGATCGCCGAGCTCAAGAGTCGATACTGGGAACTTTAGCGGCCGATGCTTTAAGATTTGTGGGTAAAACTAATGTGGCCATTACTAATAGTGGAGGAATAAGGGTAGGACTTCCAGAAGGAAAGGTTACCTTT
>JADGAM010000019.1:18395-40186 GCA_015232015.1 Oligoflexia bacterium
AGTTACAATGCCCATCTCAGGAAGTGATTTGTTGAAGTTAGTAAGAATAGGAACTTCAGGTAATAATGGCGCAGGCCTAGCAAATTTTTCAGGGTTAAAAATTTGGCTTAGTCATAAAGAAGTTGCTAAGGGTGAGGATATCGATGGTAATGGAAAGATTGATAATTATGAAAAAAATTATATTAAAAAAGTAACCTTTTCTAATGGAACAACAATTAGAGAAAACCAAATTTACTCTCTCACTACTCAAAATTTCTTAGGTATTTTTGGCGGAGATAATTACGGTATAGTATTTAAAAACATTGCTGAAAATAAAAAGAAAATTGATAACAACATGACATATAGAGATGCATTCATTAATTATGTTAAATATCTAGCAGAGAATAAAAAGCTAATTCATAATAAACAGAAATCATATTTAGATACTACAGATTCTCGAGTATATTATATAGATTGATATTAATGTTAATATTAGGATTACGAAGATTGATATGATTGATACTAAAGAACTTTCTTTTTTAAAAAGAACCATAGAATTGGCCAAACGTGGATTAGGAGGAGTATCTCCTAACCCATATGTTGGCGCAATTTTAGTAAGTGCTGAGGGTGAAGTTTTAGGTGAGGGATATCATAAAAAATATGGTGGACCTCATGCTGAAGTGTTGGCCATCCAGGATGCGCAGGAGAGAGATGGTGGTCTTAATGCTTACAAAATTGAAGGTTCCACTCTTTATTGTAGTTTAGAGCCTTGTTCGCATACAAATAAGCAAACTCCTCCATGCACAGATTTAATAATAAGAAAAAAAATTAAAAAGGTTGTTATCCTCTCTGTAGATCCCAACCCCGCTGTAAATGGCAGTGGAATTGCAAAATTATTAGCGAGTGGTATTGAGGCCTATTCGCTCACTAGGAATAGTGGGAATAGTGGAAATAATGGAAATAGTGGGAGTAATGGTAAGGAGATAGAGGCCGAGCAATCTCTTGAAAACACATTAGTAAGAGAGGCATATAAATTAAATCAAGTTTTTTTTAAATACATAAGTAAACATCAACCCTTTGTACATTTAAAATGGGCGCAAACATTAGATGGCTGTGTGGCCACTAAGGGCGGTGATTCTAAATGGGTTACAAGTGAAAATTTACGGAGGGAAGGTCACAAGCTTAGATTAACTTATGATGCAATTTTAGTGGGAATTAATACCTTTTTAAATGATAATCCTAAACTGGATGTGCGATACTCCTTGCTCGAGGAGAGAAAAGCACTTGATGATGTAATTGCAAGAAACCCTTATAGAATAATAGTAGGAAACTTTAATAAGCTTAATTTAACGGTATTAAAATCATTAACAATGTTAAATGATGAATTGGTTAATAGAACAATTATTTTTACTCCAGAAGTTTTTACAAAAGAGATAAAACATTTTTTATATAAGTTAAGAGATGAGCGAGGCCTAAGATTTTTCGAAACAAAAAATGTGCTAGCAAATTCTCGAGTCTCATTACAGGAAGTATTAAATCAATTGGCCAGTTTAAAAATTTCTTCAATGTTGGTGGAAGGTGGACCTACAATTACTACTGAATTTATTAAACAAAAACTTTTTGATAAGATCTCTGTATTTATGGCCGCAAAAATAGTTGGAGAAGGTTTAAAGGCCATAGGTGACCTAAGTATATTTAAAATGTCTGATTCCATAAACTTTAAGATTGATGAGGTTGAGCATATTGGTGAAGAGCTAGCTATAACACTTCGTAACTGCTCAGGTCTCTCAAAGTGAATTTTAGTGAATTGGAAAAATAGTTAATCCAGGAATAATTTTTTTTTGGATATTGGAACTAAATTTCTTAGGTTCGTTTTGACTATTTTCGTTTTGCTTTAGATTGTAAAAAGGAAATTCAAATAAAAAATCAATTAGTTTTGATTTCTTAAAGTCATAAACTTGCCCCCAAAGTTTTAACGTACTTTTTGCAGAATCAAAGTTTAAATACATTTTGTGTATATTATGTATATGATGAACATTAGTTGTTTCAAAATCTTTGTCTTCTTTTTTTAAAAAAAAGAAATCATCACATGATTTTAAATTTTTAATATTATTTATTACCTTTAATTCACCAAAATATCTAAGAGAGGTAGTAGTTATTTTATGATCTGCAGAGTATATTTTATTGTGAGGTAATTTATAAAGTATACAGCTGTTGGAATTGTTAGAAGTGTTGGAAGTGTTGTTAATAACATGATTAAGAATGTGAAGGTGAGCAATTGTTTTCCAACTCCCGGGTGCTGCAAAAATAGAATAATCATTTTTACTTAAATTTTGTTTTTGTTGTTGATCTAACTCCAAATTATAAGTAGAAGACCATAGAGGTAGGTGAATATTTTTAAAGGCACTTATTTCAATTTCACTATCAATTTCATCTAAGTTTAAGTTTAAATTAAAATTAGATTTGGAGCACGATTGGATTATTGCAAGCAATAAAAGCAAAGGGAAAAGAAAAAAAATAATGCGAGTAAAGATACAATACATATGCAGTAATATGCTTAAAAGTAAAATAGTAATTAATTTATTTATTCTTTCTTTAGTTTTAACTTTAATTTTTGTTATTGTCCATTTTTTCATTAAATATGATTTATTTAGGAAGAAAGAAGATTTTGAAAAATTTGTTAAAGAACAAGAAAAAATATTATTGATTCATAATATTTCTATTGAAGGAATTAAAATAATAAAAAGCAGATGGGAATATGGAGATCTAGAGGGAAATTTTGTTAAAAACTTATTTAATTGCCCAGAAGATATAGTTTATAAAAGTAATATTGATGATTTTTATCTAAGGTGTAACCCAAATTATATACAATGTTTTTATTCTGCAGCTAGTGGGGTAAGTGATCCTTCAATAAAAGTTCGTTTAAATAATAAAGAATACCATGTACAAGTAAATCAAATTTTTAAAGAGGTAAGTGCATATTCTAATAAGAAAAGATTTTATAAAATTGTTAGTAGGCCAGTTTATGGAATAATGATGAATATTAGTATTAAAGAATTTCCTAATTATTCACGTGATTTTATTTTAGAAAACAATTGTGATCAGATTTATTTACCTAGAAGAAAATATTCCAGCGAAGGCCATACTTGGGATAATTTTAATAAAGATATTTTTGTTGATAGATTTTTAGTTTCGTATAGAGATGTTTTAGAGTGGGTTTCTTATGCTGAAGGTGATGTAGCAAAAGAAAGTGATAAACAAATTATTATTCCCAAAGAACGTGAATTTTGGGCAACAGCGGCCACTAATCTACATATTGAACAAATGAAAAGATATTGTGCTTTTAAGGGAAAACAACTGATGGAGGCACATATATACGATGCTGCCTCATTTTATCCCTCTAATCAAGAAGACCCATATTCAATTGATAATATGCCAAGTATTTATCCTTGGACCAAAGATATTACTGATTCCTTTATCTACAGATATAAGCAAATGTATATAAGAAATAGAGGAAATTCAAAAATGTTGGCCGCACTTGATTTGATGTTAAAAGAAGAGGATTGTGATTTGGCCTATGTTAGAGATTGTATTGATCGCTATACAAGAAAATATTATTCCGGAGTAACATCATCTTGGATGGGTATGAGTGATATTTTAGGTGGAGAGATGGAGTATATGAATAATATTTTTGAAAAAGATAAAAATTTAAAATTATCTAGCAAACATTTAGATGTTTTAAGTAAGTGGCATTCATTAGGTCAGCGGGCCACTTATTCAGAGGAGAAAAATGAAATTACTGCTGCTGTGACCGCAGCTGCAGACCAGAACATGGCCCCAGAAGTAGGAAAAGACCTAAATTTAAATTATAACGATTTAGATGATATAATGGGAATTGAAAGACCTTATAAAATAGGCTTTAGATGTATGCAAATACAAATACGTTAGGGTAACCAAAGGGATACGAAAATTTACTGTCTTCCGGTACAATTAAAAATATCTGATCCCATTTTAATTGAAAAAATCTCATCCTTTTTAAATTCTAAATAATATTTATCACTACTTATTTTTTTACTTTCTTTACCCTGTGATGATATTGTTGTACCATTCTGTGAATCATCTTTAATAAAATATTGTTTTTTAGTATTGTCCCATTCAACTATTGCATGTGCTCGACTGCTAGTAGCACTTTTAAGTTTTATGTTACTTCGTTCACTCCTGCCAAAAACCATTCCTTTTTTAAGTTGAAATTTTTTTGATTCAGAATTACTACAAAATATTCCACCTGGGTCTTTATCAGAACTTGTTGCTATAGTATTTCTTATATTTTCATCCCATGCATCTTTTCGTTTTTTCTCATAAGCAAAAATATTTTTGATATCCCCATTTAATAACAGTGTCTTTTGAATTTTAGAATGTAATACTTTAGGACTACTACAATCGGATGAATCTTGTGTTGGCGCCTGCTGCTCACTTCTTTTTAAAGTTGCAATTTCTTTTAAGCTAGATCTATTAATCCCAAAATCATTACAGGCGCTGGCCAATCTATCTTGAAATTTAGTAACCATCTCATCTCCACTGTAGTATTTTGCATTATCATATTCGTTTTCATCGGGAAAAAGCTTATTAAGCATTTTACCGCTTAGTAATGGTTTTGATTTTATAAAGTTATTATCTTCAGTACTACCTGATACTTCTTTCGCAATTTTAACATCAAATTCTTCCTTTTTAATCTTTTTCTTATCAATTACAATACTTGATAGATCATAGTAAGAATTTCTTTTCAAATTGTCTTTATCCTCCCAACTATTGCTTTGAGTGTTTTTTTCCTTTACACTTAATACACTATCTTTTCTATTTATTCCAAAATATCCTACCCCTGAAATTTCCTTAATTGCTAATCCTTCCGTAATGTCACCTATTTTTTCTTTTTTTACTAAAATATTATTTTCTTCTAATAAAAGAGCTATAGAATTTTTACAATCAATTACTCTCCTCTTTGAATGTTCATCATCATCATCAAATGAAGAATATGCAAGAACACCCAATCCAATTAAAGGAGAAAAAGGAAGTATAGCAGTGCCAGCAGTTGTGAGTCCACTTAAAGTAGCAGTACCAGCAGTTGTAAGTCCCGATAAAGCAGCACCACCTCCAGTTGAAAGAGAAGCAACAAGCCCTCCTCCAGCTACGAATGTTCCCACTGTTGATGCTGTTGTAGATATAGCAGCAGCTGCTCCAGCGGCAATAGCAGCACACCCTCCAAATGTAACTACACAAAGTGTGGCCATTGTTCCTACACCTAGGAGAGCAAGAAAACCATATCCTAACTTCTTTTTCCAGCTCCAGCGTCCAAGTTCTTTTTTTATACTATCTTCTGCTTCCGTTGGAGTTATTCGTAATTTCTTATTTAACTCATGTATCGCGCCCAATGTTTCATTTATTTTTTCTGTTTGTGAAACTTGATCACTTTCAGTAAGCTCATTAAAAGCTTTAAATGATGCTATAAGTGCCATATGTGCTTGTAGTGTTGTACTTTTAGCAACATTTATCAAACCATACATCCTGGCCTGTTCCGCGGCCTCAGCGGCCTCTTTAGATCTTATTAATGCCTCTAAAGCTACCCTCCGTATTTTATCTCTCTCTGAAATCACAATGGAAGAAAGTGGATCTGTATTATTTTTTTTTATTTTTTCTAATTTTTCTACCATCTTGTCCACTTCCTTCCTCACTGTTTCTGCTTCAGTGGCCAACTCTTTTGCTTTCTTTTCTACGGCCATTGTTACTGAATCATCTGCTAGTGCTAAAGTAGTGGAAATATATTGTGAAACTATTAATCCATAAAGAAAAAAACTATAAAAAAATATTTTTTCCAATGAATATGTTTTCATGTTTGCTTTGGCTTTGATTATCATATAATGTTTACTCCTTATACTTTATACTTTTTTTAGTACCCATTAAATTAATCATTAATCAAAAAATAAAAATAAAAAAAATAGTGAACTTGATTCTTTTTCATTATTAAATCTCTTATCGGCAACAATACTTGATAAAATTAACTGCTCATTGCTCATTGCTTATTATCCATTGCAAATAAAAAATGTTTTTAAAAAAGAAAGAAGAATAAGAAGAATAAGTAAGAAGAATAAGGAATAAGTGCCACACCACTTTTGGGACGAATGCTGCTTAGTTAAGAAATTGTACCTCTGAAGTAAAAAAATTTGAAATAAAAACACCTTCAATAAGACAGTTCTCTCCTTCCCAAATACAAGTAGTATTTATCTGAGCAATTTTTAAAAATCTAATAAAAATTCGTTTACAAATAACAAGGAGTCAGCCCACTCTGTTTGAAAATAATCACTGTAATCAAACAGGGAGGTCCGACTCATGAAAGATTATAAATACACATTAACAAACGATACAAGTGATTTTAGAAACAAACTTTTAAATAAAAATCTATCTGAATTTCAAATTCTATTCAAGGATCTTTTTTGCATATCAGTAGTGGAGGAAATTTTAGATAAACTCAATTATAAATATCGAAAAAGAATCTATGACCCTTTTTTAACCTTATGGATATATATTACAGAAGTGTTATCAGAAGATAAAACACTTAGAAGCAGTGTCATTAATTTTATTAATTTTCTCTATGAAACAAGCAACAAAACATGTTCATCATGTACTGGTGGTTATTCTCAAGCAAGAGAAAGACTCCCCCTAAATTTATTTTCAACACTAGCAAAGGACATTGGCGATAAATTGCATAAGAAAACAGATGAGAAATGGAAATGGTTTGGAAGAAATGTAAAAATTGCAGATGGGTCAACAATAATTATCGAAGATACAGACGAAAACAGGAAAGTTTTTCCCATACATCCTTCGCAACAATCCGGGGTAGGTTATCCTATAGCAAGGTTAGAAGGTATTGCTTCATTAGGTTCTGGATCTATACTTAATATTGCCTTGGCACCATACGAAGGTAAGCAAATCTAAATTATTAGAAGGCGGTTCAGTAGCTGTTAACAGGGGGGCTTTATATGTAGATTCTTAACTAAGCAGCATTCACTTTTGGGACTATGTATGTTGGCAAACCAAGTCCCAAAAGTGGCGTGGCACTTAGCTTTCTAGCGATTTAGGTAGCTAAGCAACCTTTCAAAAATAACGGTACAATGTTCAGAGGTAAAACAGGGCAAAAGTGTAACTCTAATTATGAAGGGTTGCTTAGATATTTTTTTGACTTAATATTATATTTTTTCATCTTTCTCCATAAAGTAGCAGGATCGATTTTGAGTATCTTGGCCACTTGCTTTTTATTAAAATCATGTTTATTTAATAATTTTATTAAAACATCTTTTTCTGTATCACTTGCTATAGATTTAAGTGAATCACTATTTATACGAGGAATTTTTTGATCAGTCAATTCTTTGGGTAAATGGTGAGTGTCGATAACCTCTCCATGACATAAAATAAATGCATGCTCAATAATGTTTTCTAATTCGCGAATATTTCCAGGAAAACTAAAGCTCATAAACAGGTTTAAAACATCATCGCTTACTTTAGTAATATTTTTTCCAGTTTTGGCATTATACTTTTTGAAAAAATAAGATAGTAGTAGCGGAATATCTTCTTTTCTCTCTGTCAGTGGTGGAAGTTTTATCTTCATCACGTTTATTCTAAAATATAAATCCTCTCGAAAAAGACTCTTTTCTATCATATCTCGTAAATTTTTATTAGTAGCACAGATAACTCTTACATCTGTTTTAACAATCTTATTGCCTCCAACCGGAGTGAATTCTCTCTCTTGAAGAACTCGTAACAACTTCACTTGTAATAGTGGGTGTAAATCAGAAATTTCATCAAAAAAAATAGTGCCACCTTTTGCCTGCTCAAATTTGCCAGGCCGGTCAGTTTTTGCATCTGTAAAAGCGCCTTTTAGATGGCCGAATAAATCTGTTTCCATTAGATTAAAAGGAATGGCCCCGCAGTTAATTGCTACAAATGGATGATTTTTTCTTTTGCTTGAATTGTGGATGGCTTTGGCCAATATCTCTTTTCCACTACCACTGGCTCCTTCTATTAAGATAGTGCTATCACTTAGAGCGATATCCTCAATTAATAAAAAGATATCTTGCATGACCTTGCTTCTACCTATGAGATCACCAATTTTATAGTTTTTGTCCAATTCAGATCGCAATAATTCAATCTCCGAACAATCTCTAAAAGTTTCAACTGCACCAATGATTTTATTATTTTTATTTTTAAGAATACCAGTACTAATAGTGATTGGAATTTCCTGCCCAGATTTTTTTAAAACATTGACCTTTCTATTTGTGATTGGTTTTCCAGATTTTAGTGTTTTTTTTATTACGCAATCATTTTTACAAATATTAGTTCTAAATATTTCAAAACATTTTTTACCAATTACAGTTTCTTTTTTAAATCCAGTAATCTTTTCTGCGGCAGAATTGAAAAGGGTAATGTTGAAATCTAAGTCAACAGTAAAAACTCCATCTGAAATGCTATCTAAAATTGATAAGTATTGCATATATGCATTTTATATTGCATTCATTGCAATTAAGCAATCTTTTTTAGTAGCAAAAAATTGCCTATGCTAATCAGTTTTAGTTGCATTTATAGAGTGATTAAAGATTATTTGCACGAAGTCATTGATGCTGGCATTGGTATTGCATGGTTTATACTGTGAAAAGAAGTTATAATTAAAATAAATAAACATTGATACTGGAGGTTTATATGAAAGGTTTAACTTTATTCCGTGTACTTCCTTTTTGTCTTGGAAGAATTTTCTGGGGGCCACTATTAATTGCGGGTACTGCGATTGCAGTTGTCACTTACATAACAAAGGATAAAAAAATAACAGATGATGAAAAGGCAGATAAAAATTAAAAAATTTTTAACGAAAAATATCGGGCAGATTTAGATTTATATGGAATGTAATGTAAAAAACCATATCTGGCAGCATTGCAGTTGTAATCGAAAAGCAGAAATATAATCTAAAAACGGGAGATGCCAAGGAATAAGGAATACAACAACGTGTACTCGGTTTAAGTGAAATCCAGAAACACCGAGGGAAATGCCACAAACTGCGAGATGAGCGCGCAACCATAGAGGAATCACGAAAGTTTTAGACCAATAAACAATTACGTTGCGGTCGCAGTCGATAGTGATTTACTTCATTTTTAGGCAAGAAATTAAACTCTGTGAAGGGGTCCCCGGTTTCAGCCAACTACTTCATTTTTTACTCAGTGGTTCTATTCCGTTTTAGTTTGATTACTATTAGTGATGGTAAGTGGTTTTCCATTTATTTAAGCATCCCAGAGTAAATTCCTACTGATTCAATGCCAGCAAATGGAATTTACCATAATAGTAGTAAAAAAATTTCATGATTTGTATTTTTTTGTGGACGTAACACATAGAAAAACCATCTAATTGCATTCAAGTTTATTTTTCTTCAAGAAATGAATATAACTTGAATTAAGTTTTTTCCATTGAATTATAATATATCGTGCAAACAAGCGAATAAAAAATGTTTTAATATTGGATGCTATTCCATAGGATAATCCATTTGAAATGGATACTACATCACTAATGGCGTGAGCATAAGAATAGAATTCTTCAAAAGAAGAAATAATTTTATTTTGTAATTCTACAGAACTTAAATTCTTAGGATGAAAAACTACATGTAATGAATCATAGTAACGCCAAATTTTGTGAACTAAACGTTCTTCTCTTTCCATATCTTCAAAAATCTGAGTACCAGGAAAGGGAGTCAGTGCTAGATATTGTAAAGTTTCAATTTTATTTTTTTTACAAAATTTTACTGTGTTTTCAAAGATGTCTCCAGTATCTTGGTCTGATCCGAAAATAAACATTCCATGAATATTTAATCCGCATTTATGTATTTTTGAAATACCCTTTTCAATATCTTCGACCGTTTGTGATTTATGAAAATAACTTAATACTTTGTCATTAATAGATTCTAATCCAATATAAACTGTAGAGCATCCACTTCTTTTCATTAATTCCAGTAATTCTTCATCTTCAGCAACATCAATCCTTGTTTGTGCTGTCCAACTTTTTTTAATTTTTTGATCAATCATCTTTTTAAATAATTCTTTAGCACGATTCTTATTGGCCGTTAAATTATCATCGTAAAAAAAGACTGAATTTTGTTTTACTGTTTTAAGTTCATGAACAATTCGGTCAGTATCAACAGTTCGATACTTTCTACCAAATGTTTTAGTAACAGAACAAAAATTACAATTATAAGGACATCCTCTAGAGGTGATTATAGGATAAATATCCATTGCTTTGCTATTATAGATTAGATTAAAATCCGGAAAAGGAATCTTATTCAAATCTTCAATATGTTTAGTTTTAATAATTTTTTTATCTACGCTAGTACTAGTACTGACACCATTGCTAGAACTAGTAAGGTGGCCATGTTTTAACAACTCTACAATAATTTCTTCACCCTCGCCTTCCACCACCCAATCCGCATATTTTGTTGCTTCAACAGGTAGTAAAGTAGGATGAACTCCACCTATTACCACCATACCTTTAGGATTAGCATGTTTAAATAATTTGGCCAATTCATATCCTCTTTCAGCAGAGGGAGTTATTAAACTTAATAACAAAAAATCAGCAAACAGCATGTCTATTGTAATAGGTTTTTTTAAGAAATTTTCATTATAAATAATTACTTCGAAACCTGCATTTTTTAAGATTGTACCTAAATAAACAGTGCCCATTAGTGGGAGATTCATATACATTTTAAAAACATTAACTGCTGCTCCTAAAGGCTCAATTATAATTACTTTTTTGTTTAATTTCATAGCAATATTTTTAATATGTTTATGTAATAAAATTAAAATTAAATAGGATTTTTAGCTTTTTGTTATTGTTCTTTATTTGTTATTTTGCAAACAAATACTCGTTCATGAACATATTTTCATTTCACCTTAGCGATTTATTCATAAAATATATGCTTGTAAAAAATGAATATTTTACATCATACACAAAAAATAATTGACAATATTTTTATAAAATCATAAAAGCTGCTTTCGTTTGTCCTAATGGGCACTAACATTAATAATATAACTTAGGAGCAACCTTCACATGAAAATCTTTTATTCACTAACTCTGGTCTTCGCTCTTTCTGTTACAATTAGCTTATTAAGTTTAGCTAATATAACAGATGCCAAGGCCGACAATCCTCCCTATCCGATTTTTACCAACCCCATTGAAATTCATCCATCTCGTCCCCTTCATCGCTTCTTTATGGTTGATCCATATCAAGATGTTTTAAATCAATTTGATAATTACGACTTTGATGGTGATGGTACAAAAGAGATAAACTCCCTTAATTTTCTTCCTTTTGAAAGCGAAGAAGGTGTGTCCGCTAAAGGAAGTAAATTTTTATTAGTATTGGTTGAATCTCGCCTTCTAAGTGATCTTTCAGGCCTACCTCATGCTGCCAATACTACATTGGCCAAACTTAAACGTTTCAAACAAGACTTAAAATTAGATAACTATACAACTAGGTTTATATCTGCTGATATTTATGGTGGTTCAAAACATCAAGATGGGGCAACAGTTTTGGCCTTAAGAAGATTCTTAATTAAAACTAAAGAGTTTTATTCTAATTTCCAAGGAGTAGTTCTAATAGGATCATTTCCTGAAACTACTCTAGTACGTCGTTGGATTTGGAATAAAACAAATGAAACTATAAACATTAAAGGAAATGAGTATAAGAATAAAAATTTTGTAAGAATCATTCCTGAACTAATTGATACAAGAGCTGAGATAGTTCTTTCCGACTTAGATGGCAACTGGGAATCAACTTACAAAAAGGCGGCCATGAATGTAGAAGGTGTTGTGGCCATCCCAGATGCTGGTACTTCTTGGCCTCCAGCAACCACCGCCACTATTAAAAGTTCTATCTATGAAGTAACAAATTATAATTATCAAGATTTCTTTTTCATCCAAGACGATAATTACACTAAATCAATCTCGGCCAGCAAATTACAATTAAACATAGATAATCGTATGAGAAATTTAGAAACTGCTTCCAGTGATCGCTCACTGGCCAACCCACTTTCTAGACCAGATATAATCGTTTCAAGAATTAATCCCATTCATATCGCCGTAAATCCTGATTTAAACTATAGAGATAGTGATGGAAAATCATTAATAGCAAGTGATGGTAAACCGCAAACTGTTAGAGCATCTGCTGCAATTAATACCGGCCTTAATTTTAGAGACCAAAAGTTAGAACGTAGACTTATTTGGGATTTTCTAGATAGAAACCATAATTTTAGAAGAGGAGGAGATACTGGTCTTGCATTTAGAACTGCTGCTATTACTGCAAAAGATAGTGGGCTACTTAATCCAACCACCTTCAATAATGATTTAAGAAAATCATCAAGTTCATTTACAACATCGGTGGCCTATCCAGAGGCAAGTCTAGTTGACTACGTTAAAATGGTAAAAAATCCGGCCGTGCTTATTGGAATTGCAGCTCACTCTAATCCTTGGAACTCAGGTTATGGTAGCAATTATACTTTGAACACCTTAACTAGCGACGTTGGTTCAAAACCTTGGCGTTGGGAAAGAGTTGGAAATACATTTAATTATGAACCAAGTCTTAAAAACCAAAATGGAGCTGCTGATTTATATGTTCATAGAACTATGTGGGAAAATAAAGTACTAAGTAGTGCTGGAGAACATATGTATGTACACATGGGATGTGAAGCAAATGGAGCTGCAGGAGCTGATAGTGAACCCTACAATAGTAACAACTATGCGGGATTTCAAAATGCAGAGGGAATTTTATTTTATTTAAATGGTCTTAATATTATCACTCGTGCAAAAACATTTTATGATAAACCAGAAGGTTTTAGTGAAGCTTTAGGAAAAACTACCAGAAGTAGATTTGGAGATGGTTGGCGTGCATACTTTGATCATGATTCAAGACTTGCTGACTTAAATCGCGATCAGGCCTCAAACAAAAAAGTTTATAATTGGAGTGTTTTAGGTGATTGGACACTTAGACTTAATTACGATAACGGTTTAGGGTTTTTTAATGGTCAATATAATAGATTAAACAACATCGCCAATCATCCAAATGAAACTTGGGCCGGTGGGTGGAACTTTGTATCTGCAGATAATAGTGTTGTAGGTTCAGGCGATTTTAATGGTGATGGTAAAAGTGAAATTTTAGTTAAAAGTAATTGGGGAATAGGACTACTTAGTTTAAATAGTGAAGGAGTATTAACTTCCATTGTGGCAAAACCTCGAGATACTTGGTTTGGTGAATGGAGATATGATGCCACCATAAACTCAGGACGTGATCAAATTAAAGAGATTGCAGATTTTGATGGTGATGGCCGTGATGAAATTTTAATCACAAGCTCATGGGGTATTGGTATCTTAAAATTACAAGGTAATACTTTTGTTTCTATAATGGCCAAACCTAAAGATACTTGGTTTGGTGAATGGAGATACAACGCCTCTGTAAACAGTGGCCTCGATAAAATCGAAGGTGTAGGAAACTTTGATGGTAGTGATCGCAAACAAATTTTAATCTCAAGCTCTTGGGGAATTGGAATTTTAAAATATGTTGGTGGTACACTAACTTCTATGGTTGCAAAACCAAAAGATACTTGGTTTGGTGAGTGGAGATACAATGCTTCAGTAAACAGCGGGCATGATCGTATCGAAGCAATTGCTAATTTCATAGGTGGAACAAGCAAAAAAGATCAAATTTTAATTGCTAGCTCTTGGGGTATTGGTATTTTATCCTTAGACAGTACTGGAAAAAACTTAAATACAATATTAGCAAAAACAACAGATACTTGGTTTGGAGGTTGGAGATATAATTCCAATGCAACTTCAGGTGATAAAATTGCCGGAGCGGTTGATATGAATGGTGATGGTGCTGCGGAAGTTGTTATTACTAGCAATTGGGGAATTGGATTATTAGATTATGATGAACATGCTCGCACCTTTAATTCGCTAGTTTCGAAACCTAATGATACTTGGTTTGGAGCTTGGAGATACAATGCTTCTGTAAATACTGGCAAAGATCGCATTTTAGGATTTGGAAAATTTGAAAATAATAATAAAAAGGATATTCTTGTTGCCAGTTCATGGGGTCAAGGAATTCTAAAATTAAATGGTAATTCTTTTACTACAGTCTCAGCTAATCCACATGGAAGTAAAATTGGTCTTTGGTGGTTAAATACAAATGATCGCTTGGTCACTGTGGGAAAATTTAGTTCTGCTGCCGGAGAAGGCGAAGAGTTTATATTAAAAAGATAATCATTTAATCTCTGCAATCTCTTCGAACAAATTTTTTGCATCTGTTGAAATTGCAGCAGATATCATCGCCCACGAAATCACATCCTCAATTTTTTCACCTTTAGATATTTTTTCCATTACTCTCTCTTTTATGGACTGATAACTCTTTTCATAAGTATCATTTCCTTTTTTAGACATTTTCTTGTCGTGATTAATTATTCTTTTTAACCCATCTCCTATTATCCCAAAACGTTCCTGATAACTAAAACCAGAACGTTCTTCTAAATCTTCTACCTCGGGGGCCTTTAATAAATCATCAATATATTTTTCCCAATCAGAACTATCTTTTTGGAAGCGTGAAAGAAGCATTTTCACTCTAAAATGTGAGTTTTTTATAAATTGTTCAATTTGCCTTGTTTGCACCTCCAAAATAGATAATTGTTTCTGATCGGTCACCCTCTTTTTAAGTGATTTTATGTTTTCAAATAACTGACTACCAATCCACCAAATATCATTTTCGCTTTTTAAAATTGAAGTAAAATTCTCCTTTGTAAGTCTTTGTGAAGTAGGTGATTTAAAAATCTTCTCCAATGAATAATTTAATCTTTGTTCTATTTCATTAAAACGTTTTAAATAAACCTCTTTAGCTAAAATGAAGTGTTCATCATATTTGTCATAAATTTTAGGATTATCACTTCCCGACTCTTTTATAATTCGTTTGAGAATATTAGTGAGATCTTTAATATCAATAAGACTTATTAACTCTGGATCAACAATAATATATTTCAAAAACACATTGCTGAATTGCTGAATGTGTTCGATATTTGAATCAAGATTTTTATTTTTTCCTGTAATACTATTTTCCGAATTTTCAAAATAATCTATGTTAATCATAAAATCTTTAACCAATTTAAGAGTATCTTGTTTTTTAAAAGCTGTTAAAAGATCACCAATATATTTTATATCTGGCAAAGATAAAGCATTCATTTCTTTACAAGCTTCTTTGTCAGTATAAAGATTTTTGCTCATATCAACAGATAATAATTGTTTTTCTAAGGTTAATTTTGCAATTTTTGTTAATGCCATTTTTTTCTCTTGGCACATATCTTTGAGTTCAGATATATTGCTTTTTATTTCTTCGCTTAAACTATCATCATCTTGTTCTAGAAAAAAAAGTAATCCTCCATTATCAAATAAAATGATAGAGATATCTTTTATGGGTGCAAATATTGTTGTAATAGATCCAATACTGATTAATTGCTGGGCCATTATTTGAGAAGAAACTTTTTCATTTTTTGCAGTAAAAATAAGATTAAAATTACAACCTTTAACAGCAGTAATTACACCCAAATTCATTTCCTTAAACTTACTGCTAGCACTAGCATAACCATTTTGTGAATCATACATATTTATAATTTGTTCTAAATTTAAAATAATATTATTTTGAACTTTTAAAATAGACTTATTAATTTCATTACCAAGTTCTCCAATACTTTCCTCCATAATATCCAAATTATTTAATACTTCCGATTCCTCCTTAAGCAACTTATTATAATTTGATTCAAATTCATCTGCAAAAGATAGACTCGAAAAATAAAAAAAATAAACAACAACTATAAGCGGAAAAAAAATTAAACTTGTTTTATTCATAAACAACTCCTTTTTAGTATTATAAAAAACATTATAATCCGCTTATCAATTTCTAAATATTAAAATTATTAAATATTCTTTATTTGATTCAATATAATCAACTAATTAAGCAAGATAATTTGCAATAAATAAAATTCATTTATTGTAAATTTTTTTTGGCAGTATCAAGAAAGATTGATATCAATAAAAATTGATCACAGGAAAATTCTTTTGCATGATAGATGAACTAATAATTTTTTTTCCAGAAAGCTCATTTTCATCATTTGCAGTTTTTAGATCATGAAATGGAAAACTTGTAAATTCATAAGAAATATTTTTTTTGTCAGCATACTCATTCATTAAAATAATGGCGGTAATGATATTTTTAATATAAGCAGCAGCGGTTTCTTGATGAAAACCTATGGATAAATATAAATCTTTAGAGGGTTCTTTGGTTAATTGTTCAGATAACTTCTTAAAACTTTCAAACATATCAACTGCTGAAACATAATCAGCGAGATGACCATTATTAGGAAGTTCAATAATTTCATTTTTTCCATCTTTAATAATAAATGGTTGTTCAAGAGAAGTAACCATTGGCCATAATGTATTTACCCATTCCTTTAAATTTAATTTTTCCCATCCAGGCAAACTGTAAGAACTTGGTAGTGCTGAACAATCAAGTGTAATTCCACTTTCTGCTAGTGCATTCATTACTTCTGTTGTTGCTTGCCAACCGCCTGCTCGAAAGCTAGTAGGAGCTTTAAATTTATATTGTTTTTGAATTTCAATTGCAGTTGAAAAAATCTTTTTTAAATCATTTTGACTATAGGCCCATAAAGGAACCAAACTACCAGATGAACTGCCATAATAATCATGACTAAAACTGGGAAGATCTTTATATTCTACTCCACTCTTTTCAATAAGTTCTTTCCATGCATGTATATGTAATCCCTCTTCATCTCCTTCCCTAAGAACAGATCTAATACGCTTATTGATCTCATCTTCTGTTAGACCAAGTTCAACTGCACGTAAAAAATATGCAGGATTTAGGAAGTGTTGGATTTTTATCTTAGGAAATGTTTCTCTAAATTTATTAAAAGCTGCAAGATTTTTCTCATCTAAGGTATCTCCTTCCCAATCAACACTAATAACAATTTTTATTTTTCCTTTTTTGGCCTTAACATCAATGTTACTTGCAGCTGAAGTGGTAACTGAAGGAATAGCAGAAGAAGTAGTTATAGAGACTGTAGAATCACTTGCAAATAAAATGTTGTGATGTAAACATAAAGATATTAATAAAAATAAAAACAAAATAATAATTTTCATAAAATCCTTTTTATATAGCTTTCTGTAAAATATTAAATTAGGAATGGAAACTTATTTAGTAGGACCATTATAATGATCAAATGAATTTTATTTAATAAATAATAAAGAAAAATTATTTATATAGAAATAATTTTAAATACTTACTTAAACAAAATAAAATAAAAAATATTTAGAATATAAAAAATAGTTGCAATAATTTGTGGCAGTAGCAAAATTTTATATATAAACAATTTTATAAAAATTTTTTATATATAAAATTCTAACTCATTAAAAATACATCTCTTTTTATCACTTCATTAAATAAAAAATAATCTAAAGCAATATTTGTTTAGTTGCTTTAAGGATTTTAATTTATAAATGGGTTCTATAAATTTTTTAAATATTTTTTTAATTTATTTTTAAAATAAGGAGAAACATTGTTATGTACTCATGGAAAAAAAGCAATGGTCTATATAAAAATAATAAGTTAATTTTTTTATACGTATTATTCTTAATATCTATCTTAAATGTAAGTTATGCCAGTGAAGAACAACCAACATATATTTTATATGAAGATGGTTCAATTAAATCTGATCATTGTTTAGAAAGGCCAACTGTAGATTCATCAGTGGAATTGGAATTAGATATTGATCCAATATTAAAAGTTCTTACTACCATGGATGGAAAGGTAGGAAGTTTATTTGAACATGTTCGAAATCTTGATACTGGAGTTTTCGGTGTTGTTCCCTATCCTCAAGAACTTATTGATTGGGCCAAAAAAAATTCAATTGAAGATATTGCAAATTATGAGTGGGATAAATTGCCTGAAGATATAAAAATGATCGCTTTAAAAGAGGTTTCTAAAGGTAGAGGGGGAAATAATTTTTTTCGTAGCCGAAAAATACCTAATATGAAAGTAAAAAATAAACTACTATTACATTTTAATAAAGATACAATGTTTGCAGGTAAAGTGATGAAAAAAGGTGATACTGAAGTTGATGTTACAGAAATAGTATCCAAAAATCCTGTTGAATATCGAGGGCCAACAGATGTGGAAGATGTTTTAGGGGTGGAATTGCATTTCAGAGAAGCACAACCATCTGGTGTTGTACATGAAGATGCTTGGAAATTTTTAGATGGTTTGAATGTTTGTCGTAATCATCAACATATTCATATAGTAGCACCAATTCCTTATGATGAATTTAAAGATAAAAAAGATAATCAAGCGTTCCTAATGGCGGATTATTTTAGAAGAACTAACTTATTTTCAGAATTACTATCCATAGCTTCAGGTGATTCAATTAGCGATAGTGTTTCTGAAGGTGCGACATATTTTGCTTCATTAACTCCAGCGATAGTGAAAGGAGTTGCTGATTATTTTCTTCATTATGCCAGAGGAGAAGAGATTCCAGAAATTGGAGATGATTTTAAAATGGGTTGGGTTGGAATGAGAGGTAAGGATAAATATGATGGAGATATTGATTTATGGGGAATGGAGTACAGGGATATTAGCGCAAGTCCCGAAACAGATAACATGAGAGAAGTTTTAAATGCTATTCAGTGGGGAATGAATAAAAATGATTTTGGAATTTCAAGTAGCGATTTTGATAAATGGAAAGCTGCTTTTGAGAATGGAATAATTAAAAAAGGAAACGATGTAGAGATTTCTCAAAAATTATCTGATATTTGGTATAATCAAGATGTTGATACCTTGTTAAGTGAATCTCACGCTGAAATAAAAGATAAATTAAATAATTCTTTCGGAATCTTGGGTAAGAGAAAATTGAAGTTATTAAAGAAAGTAATTAAGAGTCATACAGAAGTAAAAATGCTTTTACATAATTGGGATAATGACCCAATATTTTTTAGTTCTCAATTTAAATTTATGAATAAAGAGCAGGTATTAAAAGAAATTAAAGATGCACAAAAAAAGGCACTAGAAAAAATTTTTAAGAATAAAGAAGAGGTTATTGATATAATGAAAGATTTTTCAATTGATTCAAATCTTATGTTTATTATGGCCAAATCGCTAGGATTAAAAATGCATCCAGGTGCTGCTAGTTTATATAAAACATTAAATCATCGTGATTATGATACTAAAATGATGAAGGAATTTTTAAATTCATTTGAATTATTAACCGATAGAGATAAAACTGGATTGTTGGCACATACAGTTTTAGTAGGTGATGAAAAAATGGCCTTAAAAATTATAAAAACAATTGAAAAATATAATAAAGATAGTAAATTTATATTTTCATCTTCGGGTAACACTTCATCAAGTTCCACCCAAAAAGAACGTACACTAACCATTGCAGAAATGGCCAAAGAGAAGAAGATGAAGGAACTATTAAAGCTTTTATAACTTAGTTTATAACTTAGTTTATAACTTAGACCTCTTAGCTCTACTTTTTATTATTTCGATTATTTTCATTCAAAGTTCGATTAAGCGTCTTTAAAGTTTTTTTCCAATCACTATTCTTTTCATTTGCTATCTTCTTATCAAATGAATTTTCATCATCTTCATTAACTTGATTATTATTTAAATCACTGGCCACACTTCTAGAAATTTTTTCATCAGCTGCATGTGATGAATCTGCTTGTTTGTCATTATTAGCAACGATTTTATATAATTCTAAAAAAGGGCCTTCACTATTTTTTTCTTCTTCTGCAGATATGCTTAGTTTTTTTAATTCTTCATCACTCAATTTAACAACACTTTCATTAACCTTTAGATTTTTACTATTGGCCATCCCAACAAAATGCATTCCTTCTTTTAAATTATGAGTGTTATTACTATTTTTATTTAAAAGATCTATTTCTCCAGAAACAACTGCCACTTGATTTATATCATCTTCTTTTTCATTGCTATAAATATTACCTACTAGGGTGGTACCTCTAATTCCCATGGATGTTACTCCTAATAAAACTTTTATCTCATCAGGATTCTTATTCTTATTTTTAAAAAAAGCTCGAAATTGCCCTCGTAACAACTCATATACTGACTTTCTATCGTTTTTACTCTTAAATTCAAAATTGTTTAAAGCAAAAATACTATTTTCAGCTATGGTAATAATACTTTCATCCACCATTATAATTTTAGCAATTGATTTTTTTGAAGTTCTAATTACCTCGTTAACATATAGTTTTTGTCCTTCTGAAATTAACGATCCACCTTTTCCCTGCTTTTGTAATTCTTCTTGTGTACCCTTAGTAACTCGTCCTTTTATTAAAAGCACTTCTCCAATATAATTTGGTATTGCAACTGAGGTTTTTGCATCAATGGAGTAATCTCCCTCTGCTAAGTTATTGTTATTATCAGTTGTTTTTCCTATTGTTAGCGTAGGCAAGAAAATAATAAATAAAGAAAATGTTGAGAAAGCAGTAATTGAAATAAATTGTACAAAAAATTTTTTTACAAAATATCTAATAAATTCCATAATACATCCTATATCCTAAATATAGATAAAAATATTATATAAATTAATTTTTATAATATTTTTAATGAAAGTACAGTGCAATCTTTGCCCTAAAGACTATAAGTTTAAAACTTGTCCTAGATACTACAGTATTATGCAAAGAAAAGAGGGTCCATGGTTAGGTTAAAACATATTATCATTTTATCTTTACTTATAACCGGAATCATTATCATTAGCGCATTTGCATTTAATAAGTTAAATTCCAATAAATTTAATAACTCAGTTAATTTAAATAACTCTAACAAAAAGGAGAGTAATCCTATGACGATAGAAGATATAAAAATAGTTGCAGTTAACTCATGGGGTAGTTGGTATCCTAGAGATCAAAAAATTTTAAATAATCTTATTGAAAAATTTATTACAAATAAGGATATTAAAACTGCAATTTCCACTGATCAATCTCAAAAAGTATTGGCCATTATCTCTCCTCATGCAGGCTATGTTTATAGTGGACCTACTGCTGCTTACGCCTTTTTCCCCTTACAAAAATACTTAGATGAATATACTTCTACTTCAGCTCCCGCATACGATAAAGTGATTGTAATTGGGCCTAGTCACTACTTCGGAATGCAAAATCAAATTGCTGCTCCCAATGGAAATATCTATGAAACACCACTGGGGAAAATTCCCATAGATACTGATTTTATT
This sequence comes from Oligoflexia bacterium, assembly GCA_015232015.1. Lineage (GTDB taxonomy): Bacteria > Bdellovibrionota > Bacteriovoracia > Bacteriovoracales > Bacteriovoracaceae > JADFZW01. Next base: position 39,752 of record JADGAM010000019.1, read on the forward strand.
AATAAATTATCTTCGATAGCTCCATTAACATTTATAAAGGAGAGTGAACCATTTTTAGAAGAACATAGTGTGGATAATGAAATTCCATTTGTTCAATACGTTTTTCAAACAAATGCAAATTCAAGGGCGAACTCAAATCTTAATAAATTTAAAATTATTCCTCTGATAATGGGTCAATTTAATAGTAAAGAAAAAATTAAAGAGGCGGCCAGTAAAATTGCTACATTAATCGATAATAATACATTGATCATTGTTAGCTCTGATTTTACTCACTATGGAAGCAATTTTAGTTATATGCCTTTTAAAAATGATACTATTGCAAATTTTCTATTCTGAGTAAGCAATTCCTGGGCCTTTAATATCCAATTCCAAGTTAAATTCATAGGTGATTTCCAGTTATTTTGTTGTAATTTTTTTGGTAATAATCTATTTGTT
>JADGAM010000001.1:0-1684 GCA_015232015.1 Oligoflexia bacterium
GCAGAGTCGGGCGTTTCATTTATTGATTTAGTAAAAGAGACTATAAAATATGGACTAATTCCCATGACAGTTCCAGAGTTAAAAACGATTACTATTGGAGGTGCTGTTTCAGGTTGTTCAATAGAATCTATGTCTTACAAGTATGGTGGATTTCATGATTCATGTTTAGAATATGAAATAATTACTGGCGATGCTAGGATTTTAAATGTGTCTGCAGATTCCAATTTGAATGAGGAGATATTCCATATGATCCATGGTTCATATGGAACACTTGGAATATTAAGCAAACTTAAATTTAAATTAATAGAGGGAAAACCCTATGTAAAAATGAAATATGAGTCTTATGATAATCTAAAAAATTTCTGGGAATCTTTAAAGAAATTTTATAGCGGAGAGAATGGACATTATGATTTTGTAGATGCCATTATTCATTCTAAAAACAAGTTTGTTATTTGTTTCGGTACAATGGTGGATAAGGCGCCATATCTTTCATCATATGATAAAACAGAAATTTATTACAAGAGTACAAAAAACAAAACAGAGGATTATCTGAATATAGTTGATTATTTTTTTAGATACGATACCGAATGCCATTGGTTAACTAGATCAGTGCCATTGATGGAAAATAAAATATTTCGAAAATTATTTGCTAAATATTTTCTAGGTTCAACTAACTTAATAAAGAATGCAAAAAGGTTTAGATATTTTTTGGATTTAAAAAAGCGGCAAGATATTGTTGTAGATGTTTTTATTCCTGCCTATAATTTTGAAGATTTCTATAAGTGGTATGAACAAAAATTTAATTATTTTCCACTATGGATTGTTCCTTATAAAATGCCTACACTTTACCCTTGGATTGCCCCAGAACATCGACAAAGAATTGGAAATGAAGAGCTGTTTATTGATTGTGCAATTTATGGTTTTAAAAACAATGATTCCCAAATTGATTATGTATCCTTGCTTGAAGATAAGGTATTTGAACTAAATGGTGTAAAAACTTTAATTTCAAAAAATACTTATTCAGAGAATAGGTTTTGGCAAATTTATGATAAGTCTCATTATCAACATATAAAAGACAAGACTGATCCTAATGGTCTCTTTGAAAATGTGTATAAAAAATTTAATTTATAAATTTCTTAATATTTTATACTTTTTATAATCTTAAAAATTAAACTGAGAGCAACAAGTGTGTACTTTAGTATGTGTACTTTAGTATGTGTACTTTTTCAGGAGCCTCAATTTATTGGCACTAAAATAACTAAAATTTATTTTGAAATTTATCAACAAAAAAATAATTTTTATTAATATTAAGTTTTAACTATTGATTAATATTCAATTTAATCTCCACTTATTGATTGTTTTTAAGCTTAAGTAATATTTGAAAATAATATTTATTTATGTTTTTGAAGTAAAATATCTTTTGAAAAATTTTATTAAAATAAAGTAGGGAATGGAGATTAATTATGATTAATAAGTTTTATAAAAAGAAAAGCATTGTTTATACTTTTATTTTTTCGCTAATGATTGTTAGTCCTGTGTTTATTAAGGCCAGTGAGGTTTGTAGTTTTACAAATAGAGATGAATATCTAGAAAAAGGTGAAGATGCTATTCCTGTTTTAGATAAAATTATTAAAGGCAGAATGAAAGCAGGAGTTGATTTGGCCAATAACAAAAAAAGATTGAG